>JAYUFN010000037.1:0-2512 GCA_043738705.1 Bacteroidota bacterium | reverse complement strand
ATTTTCTTGTGGAATTTTGCCTTTGTCTCAGGCACTACCTTATTATATGTTGGCTTCTGTAATGGTATTATTATTAAATACCATGGTTTTCTGGAAACCCATTTATTCATTGATGCAGGTAGGAATTACCTACGTGATCATCATTTTGCTTTATTCACTTACTGGAAGGGAAGATGGGTATGCAGGATTGGTTAAAAATGGGGGTGGTGTTTATTTTATCATCTCTGCATTTTCATGTTTAATTGCTCAAAATAGGTACCTGATAGTAAAAAGGGAGATTCAAAAAAACCTCATTATTGAGGAGTCAAATAAAAGGTTATTGGAGCAGAATGAAATGATCAATGATCAACACCAGGTGATAGAAGAAGCGAATAGACGGTTGAAGCAATTGAGCGACTATAGGCAGAATACCTTAAATATCATGATTCACGATTTAAAAAATTTTATCGGATCCAATCAAATTTCAATTGATCTAATTAATCGAAATGCTTCTAATTTAACTGCCGATCAAAAAGAAATATTGAGCTACATTACTATGGGAAATGAAAAGCTTCACTATTTATCTCAGAAGCTATCGGATTCTGCCGATGCTGATACTGGAAAAGTGACATTTAAGTTGGAACAGTTTGACATGATACCGGAAGTAGAGAAAGCAGCAGTAAGCTTGGTGGATGCGGCTAGTATTAAACAAATTAGTCTACAGTTAAATTTATCGCCAGAACCATTATTTGTGAATCTAGATAAGATATTTGTACGTCATATTTTCTTCAAATTATTATCTAATATCATACGCTTTGTTTATAAGACTACGGTCATCAGCATCCATACTTCCCAGTCTGATGATTATTGCGAAATTGAATTTGTGAACAAGGGTAAACCTATTGGAATTGATAAACTTAATGAATACTTTAACCGATTGGATTCGCCCAATCAGCACGACGCAGCAACAAGCCAATCTGGAATGGGCTTTTCTGTTTCAAAGAAAATGATCGAAGATATGGGAGGAGAATTATCGTATAACAGTAACGAAACCTATGGTAACTATTTTAAAATAAAATTCAAACTGGCATAGCATAAATAGAAAACTTATGAAATCAAGAATCTTACTATCCGCCCTTTTCATGTTGGCTATCTCTTGTGCATGGACGCAGACTATACAGCGAACATTTGAAGATATGGGTTATCGAGATCAATCCATTTTTGGGATCAGTGGTGCAATCACCTACTTCGTGAAAGTGAAACCAGATGATAATATGGAAGATAGTAAATTGGTCATGTATATAAGACCTTCCCAGGTTTTAAACCCCAATACTTCTACTATTACCATTAGTTTAAAGGATGCACCTATTTACACGCAGCGAATCATTGCATCCAGTATGGATTCATTGATTACGATCATCATTCCGATGAACAAAAAGTATTTACAACAAGACGGTCGATTCGTAAAAGTGAAAATTGTTGTGAAGATGAGTGTGTCGGATCAGATATGTCAGGATATCGACAACCCGGCTTGTTGGATTAATATTAGAAATAGCTCTTACTTCAGCTCATCTAAGCAGTCATACCTTTCTTACGAACGAAGTATGAAGGAAACCATACAAGAGTTTAACAGCATTTCAAGTCCAGTGAGTCCTGATTTAAATGATGTGCTAGCTGGTGGTATACTGTATTCGATGGTGAAGCAGTTGAATAAAGAAACCATAACCGCTACAAAATCTTATGGATCCGGAGATTCATTAAGCAGGACGCTTGTTGTTGGATTAGTTAATCGTTTACCCGAATCAATTAAACATCAGTTGCCTATTATCAATAAAGGAGAAGGATTGATTATGGTGATTGGGAATGAAAGTAATCAGGTAATGGTAGTAACAGCAGCAGATGATGAAGGGTATAAAAAAGTGATTACGGTACTTAGTAATTTTAATATTTTAAATAGTTCATTCTCAAAAAAATTAATTGTTGATAATACAACAGTTAAGAAAGTCGACAACAATATATTACCACAAGTATTAACGCTCGAACAGTTGGGAGTGCCGTCTGCATTGATGGAAGGGGTATTGGCTTTACAAACAAACTATCCTTTTAACTTGATTGATTATAATGCGATTCCCAAAAAATTGACACTTCATTTGGAAGCATTGTTTTCGCATTTAAAGGAAAATGATCGTGGATTTTTGAACGTTTATCTGAACGATAACCTTGTATTCACAACCTCTTTATTGGATTTGAATAGTTTTAATAACGAAATTGATCTGCCAACGTATTTGCTCACTAAGGTAAATTCACTTGTGATTGAAATGCGATTCCATCCAAGTCAAAGTGTTTGTAAAGACGGGTTCGCCAGTTTCTTTGGTTTTATAAATAGTAAGACATCCAGCATTACTTTTTCTGGTGAGCAACCTACAGAATTCTATAATTTCTTTAACTATCCAGGTGAATTCAGAAAGCGTCCATTAAAGTTTTTGATTTCTCCCGGATTAAATCCAAATATTACCTCCTCAGTAGGGGAACT
>JAYUFN010000036.1:0-2513 GCA_043738705.1 Bacteroidota bacterium | reverse complement strand
CGGCGATATTGTAGATGTTTATTACAGCGCCGAAAAGTATGCAGGAAGAGGATATATTAATCCACAATCACAAATTCTCGTCCGTTTACTTACCCGTAAGCAAGAAGAAATTGACGAAGCATTTTTTTATAAGAAGCTATTAAAAGCCTGGCAGTATCGCCAGAAATTGGGCTATACCCAAAACTGCCGCTTGGTATTTGGAGAAGCGGATGAATTACCAGCACTGATCATTGATAAGTTCAACGATTATTTTGTGATACAAACCCTATCACTGGGAATGGATCGCTGGAAGGATGCAATAGTAAAAAGCTTACAAACCATTTTTTCGCCAAAGGGTATTTACGAACGTAATGATGTGCCAGTGCGCGGATTAGAAGGTTTACCACAACAAAAAGGATTTTTATCCGCTCCATTCGACACTACTATTCAAATTATTGAGAATGGTTTAAAATTTTTAGTGGATATTGAAAACGGTCAGAAAACCGGATATTTTTTAGACCAGCAGGATAACCGCAGAGCCATTCAACCTATCGTACAAGGAGCGGAAGTTTTGGGTGCTTTTACCTATACCGGAACCTTCGAAATTCATGCAGCTCATTATGGAGCCAAAAGTGTTTTAGGGTTAGATATTTCAGCGCAAGCTGTTGCGCAAGCCAATAGAAACGCGGCTTTAAACGGACTAGATAGCATCTGTAAATTCGAAGAAATGAATGCTTTTGATGTTTTGAAACAGTGGAGTAAGGATGGAAAAAAATTCGATGTAGTGATGTTAGATCCACCTGCATTTACGAAGAGCAGGGAAAGTATTGATAAGGCGTTGACAGGATATAAAGAGATAAATTTAAGAGGCATGAAACTCCTCAGAAATGGAGGCTTTCTGGTAACATCGAGCTGCACCAATCTGGTGAATCCCGAAATGTTTTTAAATTGTATCGATCAAGCAGCAAAAGATGCAAGAAAAAGAATTAAGCAGGTTGTTTTTCAGACTCAATCAAGCGATCATCCAATTATTTGGGGAATGGAAAATACAAATTATTTAAAGTTTCTGATAGTAGAAGTTTGTGATAGATAAAAATAAATTATTTATTCACTTGAAACTTACCAGACTCAACAATTTTACCAGTCTGATCTAGCAACTGATAGATATACAATCCACGCATATAACTATCATCGAGTGTAAGATTGATTTTGCTTTCCGTGATTCGCATTTCAGTCATTTTTTTGCCGAAAAAAGCATAAATCTGAAGTGAATAGTTGCGATCGATTGATTTATCAAACTCAAAAATAATATAGGAAGTAGCGGGGTTGGGATACACACGAGTAATCTTGGTATTGACACTTGCAGTTACTTCGTGTTCGGTAACAAAGCTGCTACCAACAGTTACAAAAGTCAATAAAATTATTGTGTACAAATACTTCATAAGCCTAAATACTATCTCAAATTAGAGAATTTTATCTGAAAGGGCAATTTAAATACCATTCTAATATAAAGATCCGGCCACAACAAAAAATGTGATGGCCGGAATGTTATTTTTTTTTAAAAGGATTATAAACCAGCCAAACATTCCTGAATAGCCGTGAAATTAGGTAGGTCGCCAGGGGTTGGGCAAACTTCTGCATAACGAACTACTCCTTCTTTGTCCAAAACAAAGGCAGCTCTTTTACTAACACCCTGCATCCCAAAGGCAGGAAAAATATCGTACAAAACGCCAAAAGCTTTTGAAGCTTCTTTATTAAAATCGCTTAACAAAGGGAAGTTTAGGTTCTGTTCTACTTTGAATTTACCCAAAGTAAAAAGAGAGTCAACAGATACGCCCAACACCTGTGCATTGGTATTGTTGTATATGCTGATATTGTCTCTTATATTGCAAAGCTCTGTTGTACAAGTACCAGTAAATGCAAGAGGAAAAAACAAAATCACAGTATTTTTTTCAGTACCACCAAGGGCTACTTGATTTTTTTCTGTGTCGAACAAAGAAATAATTGGGGCTTTTTCGCCAATTTGAATATTCATATATTTTTTTAAAATTTTTGCAACTTACGATATCGTTTTAAAACATCGTTAGAATTTGATTTATTAAATAGGAAACAATTTCTAATTATAAAAGTTTATTGACATTTACAATTGCATTTCAGGAACGTAGTCTGGCACAATTAATTTGCCTGCCGTTTTTTGTATAATTTCATCAACCGAAATCCCGGGAGCTCGTTCTAATAAAATAAAACCTTCCCTACTTATTTCGAGCACCGCCAGTTCTGTAACTATTTTTTTTACACAAGCTATTCCGGTCAAAGGCAAACTACATTTAGTTAGAAGTTTGCTCTCCCCTTTTGGATTTGTATGCATCATCGCAACGATGATATTTTTTGCACTAGCTACCAAATCCATTGCCCCCCCCATACCCTTCACCATTTTTCCAGGTATCTTCCAATTAGCAATATCGCCTGTTTCGCTCACTTCCATTGCACCTAACACAGTTAAATCTATTTTACCAGCTCGTATCATTCCGAAG
>JAYUFN010000035.1:0-2515 GCA_043738705.1 Bacteroidota bacterium | reverse complement strand
CCCAAATCCATTAAGGGATCACCAATTGTAGCCATCTCCCAATCTAATACCCCAATAATGTTTGAAAGGTTATTGGGATCCAACATCAGGTTATCATATTTATAGTCATTGTGTAGTAATGTTGGAGCTTGTTCTAGGGGTAAATTTTGTTGGAGCCATTTTGCAATACTGTTCATGGTTTCAATGGTAGTTGTTTGAGCAGTATCATATCTTTTTACCCAACCCGAAACCTGCCGGCTCGTATATCCTTCTGGCTTACCCAATTGTATGAGGCCAGTTTTGTGAATATCTATCGCATGCAAATCCACCAAATTATCGATGAGGGCAATAGAAATATTATGAATTGTATCCTCACTCAAATGCATTGCTGGTGCATTGTCTGCTCTTAATACTACCCCACACAATTTCTCCATCAAATAAAACGGGGCACCTAAAATGGATTCTGTTTCGCAATAATGTATTGGGTGTGGGATTTTTTTGTAATGCAACTCTAATAAACTCAATACACGAAATTCTCTGCCCATATCATGTGCAGTTTGTATGTGCGCACCCGCTGGAGGCATACGTAAGACTAATTCTTTTTCTTTAGTTTGAAGGCAATAAGTAATATTTGAATATCCACCGGGGAAACGTGTTATTGTTTGCACTTCACTGATAGAGGGAATGTTTTTAGCTATATAATTATTAAGTAAATCAAGATCAAAACCCTCGTCCTGTTTTAGGGGTACTGTGCTGTCTAATTCCATTATTTTTTCTTTTTAAGATCGAGCCCATATTTTTTTAAGATATGGATTGCAATTGATTGCTTGTGTACTTCATCTGCACCATCCCAGATTCTTGCACCACGTTCGTGCTGATAAAGATTTGCCAACATGGTTTCATCGGTAAGTCCCATTCCGCCATGAACTTGTATTGCGCGATCCAATACTTTTAAAAACATATTAGCCACATAGAATTTGATTCCTGAAATCTGATCTCTTGTTGCCTTTGCTCCATGTTGATCAATCGAATGGGCAGTATTCAAAACCAATAAACGAGCAGCATCTATTTCAACTCTACTCTCTGCAATAAATCCCTGAATAAATTGTTTTTGTCCAAGCATTACACCTTCTTCCATTTCTCTACTCACAGCTCTTTTGCACATTAAGTCAAATGCTTTTTCAGCAATTCCTATCCATCGCATGCAATGGTGTATTCTTCCCGGTCCTAAACGTTCTTGTGCTAAGCGAAATCCCATTCCTTCAGCACCAATTAAATTTGTGATAGGGACCCTGCAATTAGTATACAAGATTTCTGCATGACTAGCCCAACCTTCTCCTGTTTCGCCGAAGATAGGAATATTTCTTACCAGTTTAAATCCTGGAGTATTAGTTGGAACGATGATCATGCTAGCTCTTTCATGTGGTGCGGACTCAGGATTTGTAACTGCCATTACTACTGCAAACTCAGCCCCATCTGCAGATGAAGTAAACCATTTATGTCCATTAATTACATATTCGCCACCATCTCGAACGGCAGTGGTACCAAGCCTTGTGGGGTTTGATCCAGGAAATTCTGGTTCTGTCATGGAGAAACAACTTCTTATTTTTCCTTCCAACAATGGAAGCAGAAATTTTTCTTTAATTGCATCCGATCCAAACTTTCCGATCAATTCTGTATTGCCTATATCAGGTGCCTGACAATTAAATGTGTATTGACCATAATAAGGAGCAAGCGACATGATTTCGCTGAGTTGTCCGAATTCACAAAGTGTTAAACCTAATCCCCCATCTTCTTTCGATAAATGCAAACCCCATAATCCAAGTGCTTTTACTTTTTCTCTTTTTTTCTGAAGTATTATTTCTGTTTGTTTAAAAGGTCGTATCAAATGATCTTTTTCCAAAGGGATTAGTTCCTCTTCGACAAATTTTCGAAGCTTTGATTCCAGTACATTCAATCGTTCTGTATGAAATATCGTTTCCATAATGATTCATTTAATTAAATAGTTAGTCCGCCGTCAGCAGTAAAAAGAGTGCCAGTAGAATAAGCAGCAGCATCTGATGCTAGGAACAATGCAAGAGCAGCAATCTCTTCAACTGTTCCCATTCTTGAGATGGGTGTTTGCTTTACAAAATGTGCAAGCATTTTTTCGTTCATCCATAGCGCTTCAGAAAATTTTGTTTTGATCAAACCAGGGCAAATAGCATTTACTCTAATGCCATCAATCCCCCATTCTCTTGCAGTTACTTTGGTTAGCATATTCAAGGCTGCTTTCGAAACAGAATAAATACCTAAACCCGGATCGGGATGAAGGCCAGCAACAGAACTAATATTTATAATAGATCCACCCCCTCTTGCTTTCATGATAGGATGAACCAATTTACTTAATTCAAAAGGTGCTTTCACATTCACGCTCATAATTTTATCGAATGCCCATTCTTCGCAATCCTTAACAGGACCGAATACTGGATTTGTTGCTGCATTATTTACAAGGATATCAACACCACCATGGCTTGCAACAACCTGCGCTATTAAT
>JAYUFN010000034.1:0-2532 GCA_043738705.1 Bacteroidota bacterium | reverse complement strand
ATCTCTCAGAATAGATTGTTTCTAATCCATGATCAGATACCACGCAGCCTAATTCAGCAAAAAAGTCGTGTCGGCCTTTTAACGCTTTTAAGTAATCATTAAAATTTGAAATCGAAAGGTTAGTAACAGACTCTAATTTCTGCAAATACGCAATAAATTTCAGCGGTTCTTTTACATCCATTGCTAGATCTGGACGAAAAGTTGGTAGTATGGGAATTTCAAACCCATCCTTTTTGAGTTGTAGGTGATAGTATAAATTATCAACCGGATCATCTGTAGTACATATTAATGCAACATTCATTTTTCGAAGTAAGTTCTTTACAGAAAATTCTGGCTTTTGTAAATCTGCCGAACATACCGCATAAATTCGATCTGCTGTTTCAGGACTCAGTATTTCGTTCATCCCAAAATAACGTTGCAATTCAAGATGTGTCCAATGATAAAGCGGGTTTCTTAGTGTGTAGGGAACTGTTGCAGCCCATTGTTTAAACTTATCTTGGTCTACAGCATCGCCCGTACAGTATTTTTCTGATATAGCATTTGCGCGCATCGCCCTCCATTTGTAATGATCGCCTGCCAACCATGCTTCTGTAATATTTTTAAACTGGTGATCTTCGGCAATTTGTTTCGGAGAAAGATGGCAGTGGTAATCGATTACAGGCAAGGACTTTGCATATTCATGATATAAATACGCTGCGGTTTTATTTTGCAACAGAAAATGTTCGTCCATAAAATTTTTCATGTGCTCTTCTATTTACTTGCCCAATTATTTATAAACTAACTCCTCTCTTCCATGGTATAAAGTCGTCCTGTCTGTGACGCATGGCATGTACCGTTTTAATGCCGCTGGCAACATCAATCACATATTCCAGTATTCTTTCTCCTGCAGCTTCGATTGTTTCTTCCCCTTCAATAATTGTTCCCGTATTGATATCTATAATATCCTTCATCTTATTAAAGAGAGCCGTATTAGTAGCTATTTTAATAACAGGCACAATCGGGTTGCCAGTGGGCGTTCCAAGACCTGTCGTAAATAAAACAATGGTAGCACCTGAGGCAACTTCTGCTGTTGTAGATTCTACGTCGTTGCCTGGTGTACACAATAAATTTAATCCCGTTTTTGTTAATTTTTCAGGATAATCCAATACATCTTCCACAGAAGAAGTGCCCGCTTTTTTAGCAGCACCTGCCGATTTAATCGCGTCGGTAATTAATCCATCTTTAATATTTCCAGGTGAGGGATTCATATAAAATCCACTACCAGTTTCTTCAGCTCTTTTATTATACAATTTCATCAATTGCATAAATTTATTTGCTTTTTCTTCTTGCACACATCGATCACTCAATTCTTGTTCTACCCCACATAGTTCGGGAAATTCTGATAAAATTACCGAACCACCCAACGCAACCAATAAATCAGAACTGTGTCCAATTGCAGGATTTGCAGATATTCCAGAAAAACCATCCGATCCGCCACACTCTAATCCAATCACTAATTTACTGAGAGACGCTGACATTCTGGTTTGTTCATTTGCGTGTACAAGTCCGATGAATGTTTGTTTAATAGCCGTTTCAATTAGCTTGGTTTCTGTACCTGCTAATTGTTGTTCTAAAATATATAGTGGCCGATCATACGCTGGATTTCTTTTTCTAATTTCCTCCTGAAGCATGGTAGATTGTGCATGCTGACAGCCCAAACTTAAAACAGTTGCACCGGCACAGTTTGGATGTGTAATGTATCCAGCTAATAAGCCGCATAAGGCTTCTGCATCTGAGCGTGTACCACCACATCCACCTTCGTGTGTTAGAAATTTAATGCCATCCACATTTTTAAAAAGTGGGTCAGCACCACTTTCAATATTTTGTTCTTGAAAAATTTCTGCTTCAATTTTCGCAATACCTTTTTCTGTTTTATATAACCCTGCAAGGTTCTTTGTAAACTGATGATACCTTTTGGGTCTAGCATAACCCAACTCATCAAGTAGCGCCTCTTTCATCACTTCGATATTCCGATTCTCACAAAATACTAATGGAATTACTAACCAATAATTAGCCGTACCAACAGACCCATCTTTGCGATGGTACCCCAAAAAAGTTTTATTTTTCCATTGATCTACATTGGGTATTTGCCATTCAGTTTTTCTTTTTCCTAGCTTGAAATCGTTAGTAGCGTGTCGGGTGTTTTCTGTAGCAATCCTACTAGCCATGGGCAAATCAATCATTGCCTTTCCAACCAACACCCCATACATTATGATATTGCCATCTTTGGGAATGTGGGCAATTGTAAACTTATGCTTAGCTGTAACTGGTTCTAATAAATGATAGGAGTTCCCATTAAACGAAACTATTTCGCCCTTCACTAAATCCTGTAATGCGACTAACACGTTATCGTTAGGATGCACCTGCAATACTTTTTGTTTACCTACCATACTATTAATTTTCTTCCATTAAAGATCGTAAAATATTTTCTGCACCTTGCTCTAAGCTTTCTATCGATTTCACAATTTTATTTTTGAATCCTTTCAACAATGT
>JAYUFN010000033.1:0-2538 GCA_043738705.1 Bacteroidota bacterium | reverse complement strand
CTCTTCTAATGTTGCATCATCTACATGTAAATGCAATTTTCGTTCTGCAACATTCAACGTAATTAAATCGCCATTTTGCACAAAGGCCAAGTTACCACCAATAGCTGCTTCTGGCGAAACGTGCAATACCACTGTACCAAAACCAGTGCCACTCATTCTTCCATCAGATATACGAACCATATCTGTAATACCTTTTTCAAGTAGTTTGGGAGGGAGCCCCATATTACCCACTTCTGGCATTCCCGGATATCCTTTTAAACCAACATTTTTCATCACCATAATGCAGTTCTCATCAATGTCTAAATCAGGATCTGCAATTCTTTCTTTGTAATCATCAATGGTTTCAAACACCACTGCTTTACCGGTATGATGCATTAAATGTTTACTTGCAGCAGAAGGTTTTATCACAGCTCCTTTCTCACATAAGTTTCCATGCAATACAACAATACCAGACACTTCATTGAATGGATTCTCTAAACTTGAAATTACATCATCATCATAACAGGGGCTATCCGAATAATTTTCTTGAACTGTTTTTCCATTAACGGTAATCGCATCATTATTTAGTAGTGGAAGCATTGCCTTTATTACCGCCGGCAAACCACCGGCATAATAAAGATCTTCCATAAAATATTTTCCAGAAGGTTGCAGGTTTACAATCAAAGGAACTGATCTAGAAAAAATATCCATGTCTTCCAAACTCAATTCTACTCCCACTCTTCCGGCTATCGCAATTAGATGAATCACAAAATTGGTTGATCCACCTATTGCTGCATTTACTCGTATGGCGTTTTCGAAAGCATTTCTTTTCAATATATCAGAAGGCTTTCTATCTTCTGCCACCATCTTTACAATTTCTCTGCCGGTTAATTGTGCCATTACTTTTCTTGCAGAATCGGGTGCAGGTATCGCTGCATTTTGAGGAAGTGATAATCCCAATGATTCTACCATACAAGCCATGGTGGATGCGGTTCCCATTACGGCGCAATGTCCATCGCTTCTGCACATGCCAGATTCGGCTGCAAGCATTTCCTGATCCGTCATTTTACCCGAACGATTCGCTTCACTAAAAAGCCACAGATCACTCGTGCTAATACTTTTCCCTTTATATTTTCCTGTAAGCATAGCTCCTCCCGATAAGACAATGGTTGGAATATCTACACTACAAGCACCCATCACTAAAGCGGGAGTTGTTTTATCGCATCCGCATAAAAGCACTACGCCATCCAAAGGATTTGCTCTAATCGATTCTTCCACATCAATGCTTACCTGATTCCGATATAACATAGTGGTAGGTTTCATCAAAGATTCACCTAACGACATCACAGGAAATTCCACAGGAAAACCTCCTGCTTCAATAATACCACGCTTTACAAATTCAGCTAGTTCTCTAAAATGAGAATTGCAAGGTGTTAGTTCACTCCAGGTATTACAGATCCCTATGATGGGTTTACCTTCTAATTCATCTTGAGGAATTCCTTGTTTTTTAAACCAGGAACGATAAATAAATCCATCCTTACCCGAACGTCCAAACCAACCCCTGCTTCTTAATTCTTTTTTGCTCATAATTTATTTTTTCTGAGGCGGTCAAATCGACTATTATCTTATTTATTTTAGATTTTCTATACTACGACAAGTTAATTAGAACTTCTTAAAAATTCAAGAATTCGTTTTCTGAAACTTGCTTCTACAAAGTTCGAATTTAACTTTTTTCCACTATGGGAAAATAATTTATCTTTAACTTCTTATTGTTTCGCCCTTATTTTTAGGAGTATCCTTTGAACTATCTATTATGTTTTATAAGTTACTAAAAGAGATTCCCCAGATGTTTGTTGTTGCAGCATTTATCTGGGGTTTTATTTTGATCCTTTTTATCCGGTATTCAAAAAGCAAAGGTTTTTTTGCAAAAAAAAGGAAATTATTAATTGCTATTTTATTAGCACTGGTACTTACAGTTGCGGATATTTGGTTGTTTGTTCGATACATTCCCACCCATTTCAAAAAAAATACTGAGAAAGTAGTTCCACTGTCGACCAACGAGCTACTCAATGATTCTACGTTAAGTGATTCCACGCATAAACCAGCAATTGACTCAAGTAAAAAGGAAAGCCTAAAGCAGATTAAAAATTTGGTTATCGATACTACAGAGAAAATTCAACTTACCAATAAAGCCAGTATCCGTTTTTACTCTCAAGGCTCTTCTGAAGATATTGAAGCCACCAATCATTCTGTAGCCTGTTCCTTCAATGAAAAAACTGGTCAAATAAAATTCTCCGGACTGATCAGAGGTTTTCAGTTTGAAAATGAAATCATGCAAGAGCATTTTAATGATAAAGAATATATGAACAGTGAGGCATTTCCTAAAACTAGTTTCAAAGGAACTATTCAAACAATTCTATCTGTCAATTTTTTAAAAGATGGCAAGTATCCTGTAACAGTTGAAGGATCATTATCTATTCACGGGATCACTAAAAAAATTAATGTTCCCGCTTCAATACTCGTCGCGGGTAAAAAGCCACTACTGAAAAGTGTTTTTAA
>JAYUFN010000032.1:0-7058 GCA_043738705.1 Bacteroidota bacterium | reverse complement strand
TCATGAAGTTTTTCATGAGATCGTGTGTTAATGGGCGACTAGGTTGCATATGCTCTAATGCCACAGCGATTGCCTGCGCTTCGAATCCTCCTATTACGATGGGTAAACGCCGCAAGCCCTTCATTTCGCCTAAAACTACCGCATAAGAATGCGATTGGGTTATGCTATGCGAAAGGGCTACTATTTCCAGTTCTATTTTCTTCATAATTAGCTACGAAAGTAAATCAATTTAAAACACGAAAAGCAAGTAAGGCTTCTTAACTTTCAGCTTTCTTAAGTTCTAATTAAAATCAATATAATGCCAGTTTATCATCTACAAGATATTTCCACAAAAACAATTGTTGCAGGGTATGATGCAAAATTTATTCATACTGCGGGTATCACTTTTTCTTATCTGGATGTAAAAGCAGGAGCAAGTTTGCCAGCACATTCGCATATACACGATCAAGTTAGCCATGTTTTGGAAGGTAGCTTTCAACTTACGATTGAAGGTGAACCTATTGTTTTCGGACCTGGAACAGTTGTTGTAATTCCTTCTAATGCGGTGCATGCTGGATTAGCAATTACTGATTGTAAAATATTAGACGTGTTTAATCCTGTAAGAGAAGACTATCGTAATTTATAATAAAACATGTTTTAAAAATCTTGTTTATGAATTTAGATCTTAGTAATCGAACCGCTTTGGTATGTGGTGCCTCACAAGGTCTGGGAGCCGCTGTGGCAAAGGAATTGGCATTACTTGGTGCAAATATTATTTTGCTCGCAAGAAATGAAATCAAGCTCCAAAATACTATGGCATCTCTTGATGAAAGTAAAAATCAATCGCATCAATATATTGTAGCAGACACCACCCGGCCAGTTGAATTGGTAGAAAAAATAAACTTGTATTTGGCTACGGGAAAACCTATTGACATACTGGTTAATAATTCGGGGGGTCCGGCAGCAGGAAATTTATTGGATACACCTGCTTCAGAAATGGAAATGGCATTTAAGTCGCATCTTATTGTTAGTCATTTATTGGCACAAGCCATCGTTCCTTTTATGAAACAAAAAGGGTTTGGGCGTATCATCAATATTGTTTCTACTTCGATCAAACAACCCATCAATGGTTTGGGGATATCCAATACGGTTCGAGCTGCTGTGGCTAATTGGGCAAAGACTTTAGCGAATGAAATTGGGGTTTATGGTATTACGGTAAACAATGTATTACCGGGTTATACCAAAACAGAAAGATTGGATTATTTATTCAGCAAGCAGGCTGATGGCGCGAATACTACTAAAAACGAGATTTTGCAAAGAACACTTGCGTTGATTCCTGCTGGAAGATTAGGAGAGCCAGAAGAGTTTGGTGCGGCTGTTGCATTTCTTTGTTCACCTGCAGCTGCCTATATTAATGGGATTAATTTACCTGTGGATGGAGGAAGGCTTTGCGGATTGTAGCGATAAAAGATTAAAATGAAGCGTGTGGGAATATTGATGGAAATTTTTAAAAACTATCTGGATAGCGAACAAAATCATTATCGTCTTCATTTGATAATATTTTTCTTAACCCTTCACTTTGAAAAATTTCCCTGTAATTGTATTTTTTCTTATCAATATAATTGGTTCGGGAAACTAACCGTATTGCGTGGTTATAATCTACATACCAGTTAACATGGCCCGTATATAAGGGTTGTAAAGGAATGTCATTGGAATTCTCATAATTTTATGCTTACGCTATCCCTTTTAGTTTTTTGATTTCTGCAGTCATTTGAGGAACTATCTCAAATAAATCTCCTACGATACCATAATCAGCTGCTTTGAAGAAAGGAGCTTCGGGATCTTTATTAATCACCACCATAATCTTACTTCGGTTAACTCCTGCAAGGTGTTGAATGGCACCTGAAATACCCAAAGCAATATATAAATTAGGAGCTACCTGAACACCAGTTTGTCCTACGTGCTCGTGATGTGGGCGCCAGTGTGCATCTCCTACAGGTCTGCTACAAGCTGTGCCTGCGCCCAACACTTTTGCTAAGTCTAAAAGTACACCCCAGTTCTCTGGTCCTTTTAAACCCCTACCGCCGCTTACCACAATATCGGCTTCTGTTAGTGGAATCTCGCCGGTAATTTTATTGACCGCCATGATTTTTATTTTGGAAGCATCTACTGCAATATTCATTTGCGCTACAATAGCAGTTCCTTCAGCAGCAACAGCAGGTATGCTATTGGCGTTTAGTGAAATAACTTTGATTGCAGAGTTGATACTGATATTTGCATATGCCTTTCCAGAGAAAACAGTTTTGCGAACTATAAAGCCGTTACTCGTGTCGGGTAGTGTTGCTGCTCCTGCAACGAATCCTGCTTTTAATCTTGCCGCAACCCTTGCTGCCACTGATTTCCCAGTATGTGTTTGAGAAAAAATAATCACTGAAGCACTTATCTGAGTTGCTGCTTCTGCAATAATTTTTGCATAGAGCTGCGCATCCACATGATTCAAACTGTTATTACTTACCTGATGCACTTTTGATACTCCATATTTACCTAGAGCGGCTAGGTCATCATTTACAGTACCTAGCACCAAAGCCTCAGCAGTAGTACCTAATTGTGTTGCCAATTTTGACCCGTAAGTCAAAACTTCATAAGCAGATTTTTTGATCTGGTTATCGGATTGATCGATGAATATTAATACTGACATAGTGGTAAATTAAAAAGTCAAAATTAAAAAGCTTTTGCTTCTTCGTGTAATAAACGAATCAACTCTGGAACATTATCTGCTGCAACCATTTTGCATCCAGCTTTTGCAGGTGGCAGCTCAAAATTAAGGATACTAGTCAAAGCTTCAACAGCTACCGGCTCAACTATTTTCAATGGTTTTGTACGGGCGGCCATGATTCCACGCATATTCGGAATTCTTTGTTCGGCCATTCCTTTCTGACAGCTTACTACAATTGGTAAGTTAGCCTCAGCAACTTCTTCGCCCCCTTCAATTTCACGTGTAATAGTGGCCGTGCTTGCATTTAAATCAAATTGAGTAGCCAATGAAATGTAGGGCAGATCTAGCAGTTCGGAGATCATACCTCCAATGGCAGCACTATTGTAATCGATTGCTTCCTTACCCGTAAAAATTAGATCGTAATTATTTTGTTTTGCCAGTTCTGCAATTTGTGTTGCAATATAAAAACTATCATTGCTATCAGCATTAATTCTAAAAGCTTCATCGCCTCCAAGGGCCAGCGCTTTTCGAATGATTGGGTCACACTCTGCTAAGCCAACTGTTACAAGATGGATCACAGTTGCTGGATACTTTTCTTTTATTTCAATAGCTTTTACAAGCGCGTACCATTCATCATATGGATTAATGATCCACGATACACCCGCTTCATCAAATTTGGTATTGCTATTGGTGAAGGCAACCTTAGAAGTGGTGTCGGGAGTTTTAGTGATACAGACCAAGATTTTCATATGCTAACCGTATTTTAATGCTGAAAGAGATAATTAGTTGTTTATGCAACTATTCACAAATATACAAACGAAAATGAACCAGCAAATTCCTACGACTGATTTTATCATTTTTTTTTGAGTTATTTGGTAAAGGGCATCATGGCTCCTTTTTTTCTAAATCATCTTCTATTAACTTTGATAAATGGACAGGATCAAAAAAATTAAAGAATTCTTAGCGGCTAATCCAACCGACAATTTCCTAAGACATGCACTGGCTCTGGAATATATTAAAACTGGAGAAGAGCTGGATGCCAGAAAATTGTTTGAGGCCATATTGATGGAGTCTCCCGACTATATCGGGTCTTATTATCACTTAGCCAAGCTGTTAGAAAAAATGGAAGAAACAATGTTAGCTATCAGTTGGTACGAAAAAGGTATGACCGCCGCCAAAACCGCAAAAGATCAGCATGCCTTTAATGAATTGCAGGCCGCTTATGAGGACCTTGTTTACTAATTTTATTATTCATTATCACACTTTATTATGTCAAATCGTTACGACCCAATCAAGTATGCTACTCCCACTGGTGTTACCTTAAATTGTAAAGGCTGGATTCAGGAAGCTGCTCTAAGAATGCTATTAAATAATCTGAACCCCGAAGTAGCTGAGCGCCCCGACGATTTAATTGTTTATGGTGGTAGGGGTAAGGCCGCTAGAAACTTTGAAAGCCTTGATTTGATTATCAGAGCGCTAAAAGATTTGAACGATGATGAAACGCTTTTAATTCAGAGTGGAAAACCAGTTGGAATCTTACAAACGCATCAAGATGCACCGAGGGTCTTGATTTCTAATTCTCAATTGGTTCCTAAATGGGCTACATGGGAACATTTTACTGAGCTCGAGAAAAAAGGGTTAATGATGTATGGACAAATGACAGCTGGTTCATGGATTTATATTGGATCTCAAGGCATTGTGCAGGGCACTTACGAAACATTTGCTGCTGTAGCGAATAAACATTTTAATGGATCATTGAAAGGAACACTCACCGTAAGTGCTGGTTTAGGTGGAATGGGAGGTGCTCAGCCTTTGTCAGTTACCATGAATGACGGCGTTTGTTTAATTGCAGAAGTAGAGGAATGGCGAATTGACAAAAGGATAGAAACGCGTTATTTGGATATGAAATTTATTGATATTGATAAAGCAATAGATCGTGCGTTGGAAGCCAAGTTTGTCGGAGAACCTTTAAGTATTGGTATTCTTTGTAATGCTATATTGTTATTGCAGCGATTAATTGAAAGAAAGATTACAGTGGATGTGTTGACCGATCAGACTTCTGCGCATGATCCTTTAATCGGATATATTCCACATACATTAGATAATAAATCTGCCAATGATTTACGTGAAAAAGATCCCGAAAAATATATTGCACTAAGTTATGATAGCATGAAGTTGCATGTGGAGTTGATGATCGAAATGCAGAAGGGGGGTGCAATTGTTTTTGATTATGGTAATAATTTAAGAGCTCGTGCTCAGGAACACGGATTGAAAAATGCATTTGATTTCCCAGGGTTTGTACCTGCCTATATTCGTCCATTATTTTGTGAAGGAAAGGGGCCATTCAGGTGGGTTGCATTGAGTGGAGATCCAGAAGATATTGCTGTTACTGATGCATTAATCCTTGAGTTATTTCCTGAAAATAAGAGCCTTATTCGTTGGATGAAAATGGCTAAGGAAAGGATTTCCTTTCAAGGATTACCTGCAAGAATTTGTTGGTTAGGGCAAGGCGAAAGAGAAATAGCAGGATTAGCATTTAATGAGTTAGTGAGAACCGGAAAGGTAAAAGCTCCAATAGTCATTGGAAGAGACCATTTAGATACAGGATCTGTTGCATCACCCAATCGAGAAACAGAAGCGATGCTAGATGGCTCAGATGCAGTTGCTGATTGGCCGGTACTAAACGCTTTGATAAACACTGCTGGTGGTGCTTCGTGGGTAAGCTTGCATCAGGGTGGTGGTGTTGGAATGGGTTATAGTATTCATGCTGGAATGGTGATAGTTGCAGATGGAACTGAAGCGGCAAAAAATAGATTGAGTCGTGTATTACGAAATGATCCTGGGATGGGTGTGATACGCCATGCAGACGCTGGCTATGATATTGCGTTGGATACTTTAAGAAAATTTGGATTGGGGTTGGAGCGATTAAGTCAAAAGTAAAAATTCAAAAGTCAAAAAAATCGAAAGTTATTTTGAATTTTTACTTTTGATTTTTCAATTGTTAACTTCCTCTGGACCCCCCAGTTTTAATTGGTTTCTTGGTAGTTCCTACTGCTTTTGCACCGGGCTTAGCAATAAACTTAGAACCTTGAGCCGCTGCTTTCTGGTTTTTGCTTCCGGGTTTTCCGGTGTTTTTATTGTTTACAGGTAATGACATAATGTTTATTTAAGGCTATAAATATAATAAGCTTTTATGAAATAATCCATAACAAAAGTCGTACATAGCCAAAATATGAATTGCCGAATTACATACCACTAAAATCAATAAAATAAACACAAGTAGGCGTATTTTAATCAAGTCGTTTTAAAAGTTCCTCATCAATTTTTTTGAAAAGGTGGTAAGGCTTGTAAATGCGCCAGTCTGCAATTTCCATTAGCTCAATATAGTAGTTGAGTTTCTTTTTTTTGAAATCCTGTTGAGTGGCTAAAGGCATATTCAGTGCCACGGACCATCCATTTTGATCTGTTAATTCTTCAAACCATTCCTGGTAGTATTCTTTATCGCTGCTATGAAAATTCAAAACGTTTTCACAGATAAGAATGTATTTATAAATTTTTTGATGATACATGCTATCAAATAGCTCACGTTTGAGTTCCATAATATCATTCTCAATTGCATCGTTCCATTCGCCAATCAATTCAATGATTGCAAAATGTAATTCATAATCTACATAGATAATTTTAAGGTATAGGGTTCTGCTGCCAAAATCATCCCATTGTGGATGGATATAATAATTGTAAACCGTCTGGGAAAATTCAAACTCACTATATGTTCTACCAAAAAAAGGCGATAGTGGATCTTCCTCCGCAACATAAATATGTCGCCAATTAAAAAAGGGTTCTATATCATGCATTGCTATTGGACAGTAGTTGATTCAACGGCTTTTTTTACACTGCCGTGTTTTAATAATAGGTCTTTAGCTTTTTCATAATCTGTTAGCTTCAGCGTTTCCATAAGCATTTTAACTCCACGATCTACTAGCTTAATATTACTCAACTGCATGTTCACCATTTTATTATCCTCCACACGGCCTAACTGAATCATTACAGAAGTAGATATCATATTTAAGACCAGTTTTTGTGCAGTTCCGCTTTTCATTCTTGTACTTCCTGTAACAAATTCGGGCCCTACTATTACTTCAACAGGAAAGTCTGCTTCTTGAGAAACTGGCGACTCTGGGTTACAACAAATACTTCCAGTTATGATACCATGCATTCTACATTCTCGTAAGGCTCCGATCACATATGGGGTATTACCACTTGCGGCTAATCCAACCACCACGTCTTTATCATTTATAAAATGTTTTGTAAGATCTGCCCAGCCATTTTCTTCACTGTCTTCTGCAAATTCAACTGCTTGCGT
>JAYUFN010000031.1:0-7059 GCA_043738705.1 Bacteroidota bacterium | reverse complement strand
CCATCGTTATAAAGATGCTTGCCCGATACATGCTCTCAGGAATCTCCACCAAATTGTCTCCATTTGCATCATATGAAATTGCTAAACCCGATTGCATGATTGATACAATTGCCATGCAACCAAAAAAAAGGTTTGCTAAAGTAAACAGGTTAGGGATTTGTTTTTTCATAATCAGGTTCTATAATTTTTTCATCAATCTTTCAATTTCCTCTACAGTAATCGGAATATTTTTCATCAAGTCCTGATTGCCGTTTTTTGTAATCCAGAAATTATTTTCAATTCGGATACCCATTTTTTCTTCTTCAATATAAATTCCTGGTTCGATGGTAAACACCATGCCTGCCTTGATAGGTGCCGTTCTAGTTCCAAGATCATGTACATCAATTCCTAAATGGTGCGAGATACCATGGTATAAATATTTACGATAAGCGCGGTTTTCCTTATCCTCATTTTTCACATCTGCTTTAGTAAGTAAACCGATTTTTATAAATTGGGTAGTAGCTTCATCTCCCACTAGATCTGTATAATCTACAATACTAATTCCAGGCTTTAAGATTCCTTTACAATAATTATGAATATTTAAACAGGCATTATAAATTTCTTTTTGGCGTACAGTAAATTTTCCGTTTACTGGTATCGTTCTAGTAAGATCTGCGCAATAGCCGCCATACTCAGCACCAAAATCCATCAGTATCAGTTCGCCTGATTTACATTCCTGATTGTTTGAAACATAGTGTAAAGTTCTTGCTCTATCGCCACTTGCAATAATGCTTCCATAGGCAACACCAGTGGCACGTTGGCTTAAGAAACTATGAAAAATTTCGGCTTCAATCTCATACTCCATCACGCCGGGTTTGATGAATTTTAAAAGGCCACGGAAAGTATTATCCGTAATATCAATTGCTTGTTGCATCACTACAATCTCAGCTTTGGTTTTAATTGCACGAAGTTCCTTCATGATCTTTGCAGCACGTGCATATTGATGCAATGGATACCTGCTTTTTATTTCCTCAATAAATCGATACTCCCTTGATTGAATCAAAGAATCTTTTCTATCATTCTCGTTTGAATCTAAATAAATAGTATCGGCAAGATGGATCCAGGTCTGCAATAATGCATCCAGACTATCTAACCAAATCACCTTATTAATGCCAGAAATAGTTGTTGCTTCATTTGCACGTAATCTCTTTCCATTCCATTTTTCCTTTAACTCGTTGGGTCTAACTAGTACCAATACCTCTCGATATTTTGAATCGGGGGCATCCGGAAAGAGTACTAGCATCGTATCTTCCTGCTCTATACCAGTTAACCAGTACAAGTCGGTATTTTGTTTAAACGCATGCAATGCATCTCCATTTGAAGGCCACTCATCGTTACTCACAAAAATGGCAATACTATTCGGTTTCATTTCTTTGATGAAACGCTTCCTATTATCTTTAAAAATTGCAGAATCGAGGGGCAAATATTTCATGTGTTTATTTAATTAGGTAAGGCTCATTTCATATCGAGCAAATGAATCGGTGCAAGATAAAAATTATAGCGCATACTTGAGGACAAGTCTATGCCTAAAAAACAGAATTCGAAAAAAGAGTAGAAATGGAACTTAAAAACGAACGGTAGGGCAGCGGATGGCGTTGGTACTGGTGGTAAAAATACCGCTTTTAACGACCGACATTTCGTAAGCACCCCTTGT
The DNA here is from genome assembly GCA_043738705.1 of Bacteroidota bacterium. Lineage (GTDB taxonomy): Bacteria > Bacteroidota > Bacteroidia > Chitinophagales > Chitinophagaceae > Sediminibacterium. Next base: position 5,366 of record JAYUFN010000031.1, on the reverse strand, counting down.
ACCATTTAAATTGCCCAAACTAGATACCGTAGCATCGTAGTTAAACGTAAATTTTAAATCGTTCAGCTGATAACCAACCATGGGTATCAAGGCATCATGATTGCGATAATACAATCCAACTATTAATTGTTGGTAACCGTCGCCACTTAAATTACGGTTTGCATTAAACCCCAATACCGTTTCCCAGCTTGCACCCATCTTACTCACGTATATATTGGGGTTTACAATCCAAAGATTATCGATCTTGAGACTTGCATTTAAGAACCCGGTATAGCGCCTGTTTAAACGATTATCTATCACTGAAGAACTAAAGAAACTTTCTTGCGGACGGTTTACGTGCATCAAACTAATACCTGCATTTACGTACACGTTATCGGATGCAAAATAGGCATAGTTCAATCCCATATTTAGATCTAAATATCCAACCTGATTATAAGCAAATGGCTCGTTAGAAGGAATTGTGATATCAAAAAAAGTTCCATTCCATTGGCTATCAAAATTGAGTTTAGAGATGTCAATCCTTTTTTGCACAAACCCTAAAGTAAATCCGGCACTCAATAAACTATTATAACCTAACATCTGATGGTAAGCAATCGATCCGTAAGCCCCCGTACTACTTAGACTTCCACTTCCAGCTACATCTTTTATAATAGATCCTCCTACACCTAACCAACCATTTTCAAATCGGTTTTCCAACACTTTTGCGTCACCCCAAATACTCATCGTATTATAGGCTGTTCCTAGGTTGGCCCATTGAGTTCTATAATTGCCACCAATACGATAACTGTAATCAGGATTAAATCCGGTATTTGCAGGGTTCACTAATAAAGGCGCATTGAAATACTGTGAGAAATGCAGATCCTGACCACTCGCATGAATGGAGAACAAAATGAATAAACCTGCAATAATATTTTTAACGCGCATTATCATAAATAAATCATCTCAACAAAGTGATATCGCCTTTCTTAGTAAACTTAACCTTACTGGAAAATACTACCTGCAAAGTATAATGATACACATCCTGTGCAAGAAATTTGCCATTAAATGTACCATCCCATCCTTGCGAAGGGTCGGCAGTAGCAAATACCATATTTCCCCATCGATCATAAATACGCCAAGTCATTTGAGCTATGCCGAATCCACGAACAAATATCTTATCATTGGCACCATCGCCATTCGGCGTAAATGCATTCGGCACATCACATCCAGGGTTGATGGTAACAGATATTTGCTGGCAGGCTGTATCGCTACACCCTGCATCATTAAAGCTTACTAGGCATGTATTATAGGTAGCGGTGGCAGGATACAAATGAGAAATCAGTGCGTCTTTTTTAGTTGTCAGAACAGAATCACCATCACCAAAAATCCACTTAAATCGTGTTGCCCCAAAACTACTATTTGTAAATACAACAGGAGTATTCGCAAGCGTTGGTTGAGGAGAATAAGTATATCCTGAAACAGGTTTATTACTCACCAATAAGGTAAATCTAGTGGTATCTGTTTTATTACAAGTGTTGGTATCATTTGCTACCAATATCACCGTATAATTACCAACACTATTATAAAAGTGCGAAGGACTAGATACATTTGAAACGGGAGATCCATCGCCGAAATCCCAAATAAAATCTAGCCCCCCTAATGAGGTGTTATTGAATTGTGCAGTATAAGGAACACAACCAGCCGCGGGAGTTACAAATTGAGCTTTCACATTTGAAGAGAGTCGAATTTGTACCTGAAAAGTATCTGACTGATTACAATAATTACTATCAATTAAAACCAGTTTAACATCATAGGTTCCGGCTGCGGCATATACATGATTTACTGTTTGAGTTCCTGCCTGTTGACTTGTGCCATCTCCAAAAAACCAAGTAAATGAATTTACCTTGAAAGGCTTGGCAGGGTTGGTTACAGGAGGAATGGAAAGGTTAGTAAATTGATAGCCGAGTGAAGTACAGGGAGGTAATTTATCTGCTTTGAACTTCAAGATTGCTGCATCCTTTCGTACGCGCACATTTACAAAAGCAGAATCCGAAATATTACAACTGCTACTATCTATAGAAATTAGTTTTACTCGATAAACTCCTAAGGCAGTAAATACATGGGATGTTTTAGGAAGCGAAGTGGTATCTCTTTTACTACCATCATTATAATCCCAAATATAAGTTTTACCCATTGCTAAAGAATCTTGGAAATCTACCGTTAATGGTAAACAACCCGAAGTATCGCGAACCCTTCCATTGATTGATGTTACCAGTTCAGCACCCACACCCGCCAAGTTAAATGCAATTTTAATTGCCGCAAGATTGCAGGCTCCAGCGCTTGCAGCAAATAGTGCCCCATTTGTTTGAGACCAAACACCTGCAGACGTAGGAAATCTAGCACCACCACCACAGTTAGCACAAACAGATTGATAAATAATTCCATTGCGATCAAACCTACTGGTGCCTCCATCAACGTGGTCGGGATAGTTTCCGCCATTCTGACCAAAGAAAGAACCATACTTTAAACTATTGCTGTTTTTTTCAAGCACTATAAAGTAAAAGTCACTACCATCAGTAGTATTCATTACTGCATCTTTGGTAACCGATAAATTTTTTGTACCAGCACTTGGATAATCGGGTGGGGTTTTACCAGATGTATTCCCTAGGCCTCCACATCCAGATACGTATACGTTTTCGCAACGATCAACCAAAAAAGCGGTAGGTGATATATTGGGAACTGCATTGTTTGTTCCGAAATTAGTTGAGTAAATAATGGTTCCTAAATCCTGACTAAGTTTGGTAATAAATTGTTTTCCTCCGGCCTCACTATATAACACATTTTGAACGGGAATATTACCTGTTGTTGTTCCCATAATATAGGGGTAAGAAAATTTATCAAATTGAATCCCGTAGATTAGATCGGTAGAACCAGTACCATAATAAGTAGATTTTTTCAACACCCCATTATTACTATATACCGCAACAAAACCATCACAGATTCCTCCTTGAAAAGTAGATTGCAAAGATCCCACTTTGTTTCCAGGAAAATCTAAACTCGCTGTAGCACCCGCTACATAAATATCATTAGTAGCAGGATTGAGGGCTAGAACAAATGCTGCATCATCATCTTTACCGCCCAAATAGGTACTGAATAAAGGCGTGGTGAGTGTAGGATCGAACTTTAAAACTACTGCATCCTGAGAGCGACCAATTCCGTTCATTCCACCATTTGATGAACCATCAGTAACAGGAAAATCAGTTGATTGAGTACACCCTGATAAATAAATATTTCCTGCAGCATCTACTATCACTTCACTTCTTGCATCATCGCCATAATTTCTATTGATTGATTCGGCACAACCAGATTGCCCTGTTTGTTGCGCGCAGATTTCTTTATCCTTAATATTTACGCCATCCAAACCTGATCCACCAATAATTCTGGAACCAATTAACGCCGACCCATCTGCATTTAATTTTGTAAGAATAATATCTTCACCACCACCACCAATTCCATACCTACTTCCAGGATAATTTGTTGATGAAGTTCTACCAGCAATAATTAGATTGTTATTTCCATCCACTACTAAACTGTGTGGTTGTTCACTGCCATCACTACCGCCAATATAAGTTCCATATACCCGATCGGTTCCTGTTGAGTTAAATTTGATGATTGCAATATCATAGCCAAAATTAGCTGCAGGTCCACTAAATTTGCCACTATATGCTCCGTTACTTACTGGAAATCCATTTCCAAAAACAATCCCTCCTGCATAAAAATTTCCTTTATTATCATAAGTAGCAGTATAGCCCCAGTTACTCGCTGTGCTACCTGTGAAAGTTGAAAAAATTAAAGGATCAATTACCAAAGTTTCTTTTCTATTAATCGGTTCATTTATATGGAAGCGAATAATATTTCCTTTGATTTGATAATTACACGAAATTTCTTTTTTACCAATGCTAGTTAATTGATAAGTGTAAGGTTGAAGTTCTTTTACTTCTTGCACAGAAGTTTGAATAAGAAGATTACCCTCTTTTATTTTAATTCCATCAGCACCTGCAACATATAAAGCAATTTGATTCGCATCGCCACCGGGATGCACTATAAAATCGTATTTTAGTTTTCCCTGATCGGCATAATAACGCACATCAATATTTGGGTAGATATTTTGATAAGTAATAGCGTTATATAACTGGCAGTGAGACGCCCATTTACTCGGGTCATTTCCTATAAAATAATTGTTATAAGTTTTTTGCGGCTTGTCGGGTATTGCAACTGGATTTGGGTTCGCATTCAAAAAACTAACTTCATACACATGCGAGCGAAGTATATTATTGGGACTGGTAACAGCAGTAGCATTTGTTGAAGAAGATAAAGACAATATTTTTTTCTGAATCCTTGGATCACCCGGCACTATTTGATCCTTCTTATGGTGTTGACTTAACGCTGCAATATCGTCGGGGTTGTACAATAACATTCGATAACCTCCATCCGCTTTTAACACAAATGCACCGGTTGTTAAATCCCCTTTATACCGTATTTGCTGATCCCATTGCCCCTTATTCTCCACAAATTCAAGATAAGACTGAGCGTAAACAGATCGGCTGATACACGAAATAAATAAGAACACTATAATCTTTGCTACAGCTTTCAACAGTTTTTATTTAGAAGTTACAAAATTAATGGCAACCCTACCAAAACGATATGTTAAGAAATCTTACTCCACCCATTTTTTCCCTTCTGCGTCTGGAGGTAATTTTTTAATTGCAAATTCTTTGCCATATTTAACTCTGGGTCTTCTGCTACCAATTTTTCGGCTATTGATTTTGCTTTTTCGAGCAAGCCTTTATCATTAACAATACTTGCTAGTTTAAAGTTTAGTGCCCCGCTCTGCCTTGTACCTTCAATATCTCCAGGTCCTCTTAATTCTAGATCTTTCTCTGCAATTTTAAACCCATCATTAGTAGCGCACATAATCTTGATACGTTCTCGAGCTTCAGTGCTTGCTCGCACACTAGTTAATAATATGCAAAAACTTTTTTCAATACCCCTTCCTACCCTTCCTCTGAGCTGATGCAATTGTGATAAACCAAATTTTTCAGCACTTTCTATAACCATCACTGTTGCATTTGGTACGTTAACTCCCACTTCAATTACCGTAGTGCTTACCATTATCTGAGTATCACCACTCACAAATCTTTGCATATTAGTTTCTTTCTGATCAGAAGGCAGTCTTCCATGCACCATGCTGATGCGGTACGCAGGCTCAGGAAAATAACTTTTTACTTGTTCGTAGCCCTGCATCAAATCTTCGTAACTCAGCTTTTCGCTTTCTTCAATCAGCGGATAAATAAAATAAACCTGTCTTTTTTTTATTAATTCTGTTT
>JAYUFN010000030.1:0-2547 GCA_043738705.1 Bacteroidota bacterium | reverse complement strand
GCCGCCACCGCGTCGCCGACGAATTGCGCGCGATCGCGCGTCATTGAAGACCAAAGGCATTTTGATCTGGACTATCGAATAAAGTAGTATAACCATTTTCGATTTTAGTTATATGGAATACGATGCGGAGTTTTGAAGGTCCCGCTTTTAGAATGCCCATCCATGATCCGGTGATTTCCTGTGCATGAATATTGGAGAGGATAGATACTCCTACAAAAAGTATCATTAGTTTTTTCATCTTCCTATTTTTATTGAAGCTACTTTATATATCTCTATTTAGGAAATCTCTAATGGTTGAGAATTGATAGCCCTTTTTTTTAAGGTCTTTGATAAGTTGTTCCAAATGGTGAAGGAGTTTTTGCCCGCAATATTTTTTCACATAACCGGGTAAGCCGAAATGATTGATATCTGTAAATTCCCAAGGATGAAAATAGAGGCAAACATATCCATCCTTCTGTACTGTTTGAATAATGAGCTGCTTGTAAATAGAATAAGGAAGGTTTTTAAAACTTAACCAAAATAAAGGGAGCCTCAGATTTGGTGATACAGAAGCTGGAATTCTTTGAACACCATCCTCCATATAAATTGTTCTGGGAAGGTGTAAATTATTATACCTTCCAGGCAGTAAAGTTGGATTGATGGAAGAATCGTATTTATATCCAGCTTTTTTAACTTCATCCATTTCAATCATTCGCATTCTAGGCATTCGCAAACCAGTAACGGGTTTGCCACTGATTTTTTCAAGTGCTAGTCTGGATGTTAATAAATGTTCATACTTAAAATCAGAATGATAATAAGTGTGTGAAGCAATTTCGTGTTGTTCTGAAAGGTGCTTGATTTCGATTGGAAAATGGTTCGCAAAATTGGCGGTAGTAAACAATGTGCAGCTAATGTCTTTATCTGCGAGTACTGTTGTTATTGCATCGAGGCCTAGTTTTCCAATTTTGAATTGTTCTTCTGTAGAGATTGAATGATGATATTCTAAAGGAAGATCAAATTCTTCTACATCAAAACTTAGAAGTATATATTTTTCCATGTTATTGAGTTAATAAAACCCGATCTGCAGGAATATCTAAAAATTGTTTACTGAAGATCTGTTTAGCCAATACTATCCATAGGATGAAACTAGGCAAAGCCTTCAAAGAATATGGTCGGATGATATTTTCTCTTAAGTAAGGAGTGAAAATATCTGAATAAGAGAAACTGGTGAGTAATAACATGAAAATAAAAAATGCATTAGTCTTTTTAGTATGTTCCTGCATAGCATACCAAATACAAGCAGCGGGAAATGCGATGATATATGTTGGTGATTCTGCGCTTGTTGTAAAAATTACAGTAGTGATTAGTACAGAACAGAGCAGGTATAAACGGTAACTGGTGTCTTTGAAATAATTATATCGTAAATATTGTAACCCAAAAATCATGACTGCTGGTATAGTGATATAATAATTTTTAAGATAGGGAATATTGAAAATTCTTCTTATCATACCCATTACACAAATGTCTTGATAATCATAATTATCATTTGGATTTACATTTTTAACTGCTTTGAATTGTAGGCCTTCAAGCCAATCGAAATACGACTGAACTAAAAAAGTTTTTGAAGTGATTAGAATTGGTAGAACAAAAAATGCAACCGACCAGAAAACAGTCCACCCAATAAATTTTAATTTACTTTTACTAAAAAAGAAAAAAGCAAAACCAACAACTCCGTAAAGTTTAATAAAGGTTGCAAGTAGAATAAAAAACAAGGCCAAAAAGTCTTTTCCTTTATGAATATAAACAAACCCAAATATTACACAAGCTGCTATGAGTGCGTTGCTCTGTAACCAGGAAGCGGCATTCATCATCTCATGTGAGCATAGAATAATAATTGCATTCTTCCATTTATCTACAATAGGTAGTTTTTTTATTGCAATATATAATGCGAGTACATTAACGAGTTCCCAAGCTATGGTTCCAATTTTATCAGGTAAATAAGTAAATGGTGCAATTAGAACACTAAATACAGGCCCGTACAGATTTACGTCAAGGTATTCCGATGGGTATTCGAGATATAAATTTGATTGATGAATCGCATGAAGATAAACGTGTTTAAAAATGAGGTAGTTATTGAAGTGGTTGCCAATCACATCTTGTAAAACAGCTATAAAAGAAAGTCCAAACCATAAAATAATAGCAAGGTTTTTATCATAAAGAAATTTTCCTGATAGAATCCAACTCCTAGTAACCTTCCAATTCATATTATTTTTTTATATTGCGATGTTCGATTCTCTTATAATGAAGTGCGGTCTTTGTTTGCTTTGCATAAATAGTTTACCAAGGTATAGGCCAATAATACCAAGGATCATTAATTGTATTCCACCAAAAAATGCAATTGTAACAATGATAGAAGTCCAGCCTGAGATAGCCCACCCGTTGTAAAGGCTAATTAAAACATAGGGTATATATAAGATCGACAGTAAAGAGAATACAAATCCGAGGTAGATAGCAATTAGCAATGGCTTGATGCTAAAGGAAGTGATTCCAACCAATGCAAGTCGCAAT
>JAYUFN010000029.1:0-7094 GCA_043738705.1 Bacteroidota bacterium | reverse complement strand
ATGGGTTGGCTTTCGATGTTGGAATAACTTATTACGATTCCGACAATCAATTACAAGCTTCAGTTGTTGCAAAAAATATGGGAACCCAACTTGCAACTTATAACGGATCTAAACAAAAAGAAGAACTTCCATTCGATTTGCAAGTTGGAATTACAAAGCGACTTTTAAATGCGCCATTTCAGTTTTCTTTAACAGCGCATCACTTGCAACACTTCAATATTTTTTATAATGATACGCTATTTAATACCCAAGAAGGCGATGATAGATTTATTGCTAAAACAGGAGCGCAGAAACTACTTTCGCATTTTGTTTTCTCAACTGAAATATTTTTGAGCGAACAGTTTCAGATTAGTGCTGGCTTAAATTTACTTCGTAGGCAAAGCCTGAATGCTTTTAATATGAGCAGTGGTTTAAATGGATTTAGTTTTGGCTTTGCAGTGCTATTGAATAAGATTCATATCCGATACGCGACTGGCTTCTACCAACAAAATCTTTTCCATCAATTCTCGCTCAATTTTAATTTGAAGGCAAATCCGCTTTGATTTTGTAATAGTTGAATCAGAAATTATTTCCCATTTCGGTTTTCAAGATACGATCTCCATTTTCCAATCACCTTCTCCATATCATCAGGGAGTGTAGATTGAAACAAAATTTCTTTTCCTGTTGTTGGATGAATAAAGCCGAGCGTTTTTGCATGTAAAGCACACCTAGGGCATGCTTCAAAACAATTGTCAACAAACTGTTTATAGCGCGTGTAAATGGTTCCTTTTAAAATTTTATCTCCACCATATTCAAAATCATTAAAAAGAGTATGCCCTATATGTTTCATATGAACCCGGATCTGATGCGTTCTGCCCGTTTCTAGAATACATTCTACTAGGGTAACATAATTAAATCTTTCTAAAACACGATAGTGCGTTATTGCGTGTTTGCCTATTTCTCCATCAGGATATACATCAAACATTTTCCGATATTGTTTGTGCCTTGCAATGTGGCCGACCACGGTTCCTTCATCATGCTCCATATCACCCCAAACCAATGCAACATATTTGCGCGATACGGTATGATTGAAAAACTGCTTTGCCAAATGCGCTGCTGCTTCGCCTGTTTTAGCTAATACAATCAAGCCAGTTGTGTTTTTATCAATTCGGTGTACTAAACCAAATCTCGGTAATTCGTCTTCATCAAGATGTGGATTTTGTTGTTTTAAATAATAAGCAACACCGTTTAGAAGTGTTCCTGAGAAATTGCCTACCCCAGGATGCACCACCATATTTGGAGGTTTATTGATAACCATCAAAACATCATCCTCATAAACAATATTCAATGGAATGTTTTCAAGTTTCAGCTCGGTATGCTCGGGATTGATATAGCTTAGAAATACGATTTCGTCTCCTGGCCGTACTTTATAATTTGATTTTACAAGCTTCCCGTTTACTGTTAAAAAACCAGCTTCAATTCCGTTTTGTACTTTATTTCTTGTAGCACCTTCCAAATGCATTTTTGCAAATTTGTCGATCCGCAAGGGCACCTGACCTTTGTCTACTTTAAATGACTTTCTTTCGTACAGGTCTTCCGATGCTTCATCCGAAATAATATCTAATCCAGGTTCCATTTTGTAAAAATAGGATTGTTATAGGAAACGCAATCTTCAAGTTGTATCAATGAATATCTATTAATCAAATAATCTATACCGGTTCATTAGTTCTGAATTCCTGCTAAATGCCTAATTTCACAATATGCAACAACAAGTTCAATTTAATGACCTTGGTATTAGACAATATAAGGAGATTTGGGATCTACAGGAATCATTATTAAAGGAGAATACTGATATCAAAGCCTTATTTAGACAAGCCGCTGCCTACGATGTTGAAATGATGCCAACAAATAATTGGTTATTGTTTGTTGAACATCCGCCCGTATATACTTTAGGGAAAAGTGGTAAAGTAGCACACCTCTTGATTAATGAAGTTGAATTGAAGAAACAGGGTATCGAATATTTTCACATCAATAGAGGAGGAGATATTACTTTTCATGGCCCCGAGCAGTTGGTTGGTTATCCAATTTTAGATCTAGAAAAGTTTAAACCTGATTTGGGTTGGTATCTTAGAAGTTTAGAAGAAGTAATTATTCTCACAATGGCTGAATATGGGTTAAAGGGCGATAGGAGCCCAGGTGAAACGGGTGTTTGGATGGATCCTCATGTGCCAGGTAAAGAACGAAAAATTTGTGCAATGGGTATCAAATGTAGCAGGTGGATTACCATGCATGGTTTTGCATTTAATGTAAATACTAATTTGAATTATTTCCACCATATTGTTCCCTGCGGGATTGAAAATAAAAAAGTTACTTCACTTGCAAATGAATTAGGCAGCACAGTGCCAATGGAGGAAGTAAAGTATTTATTGAAGAAAAATTTCGAAAAAGTATTTGATTGTATCCTGATTACAGCGTAACAGAAAAATATTTTTGGGTAGTGCTACTTTAAAAATATTTTATTCGATTCTAACAATTTACCATCCTCATATAATTTAAAATAAAACCAACCCGAGTGTATAAAATTTGTTTTATCTAGTATTAATTCTGACTGATCAATTCGGGATATTTGAAATAACTCATTACCACTTGCTTCGTAGAATAGGATCTTATATTGATGCACATCCGTTTCGGGTAATTTAATTTCAATATATCCATGATTATTACTGAATACAAATTTCGAAGTAATCACATCTTCAATAGATTTATTATTATGATCAATCGGGTGTTCTTGTAACTCTTTTGTGTGATGTGTTTTTGAAAAATAAAATTCACCTCCTTTAAATGTGTAGAATATCCGGTAGTACACAATTTTATTTTTTGCTGATTTAGTATCTATAAATCCGTTTTGATAAAGATTAGGTTTTTTTGCTGCGATGATGGTTTTAAATTTTTTGTTGTCTTCAGAACGTTGTACTGAAAGTTGTGTGCATTTTTTGTACGGGTTGATCCAATTAATTGCAACTTTTCCAGGTGCAATTTCTTTTAAAGTAAATTCAGGTAATTTACCCTGTGCGAAGGTATCGGTATTACATAAAGCAATAACTAGAAACAGCGAAAAAATAATTAGAGGTCTCATGCTATGCAAATATATACTTAGCATCAATAGGGAAGACTATTCTGTGCTAATGAAAGATTGCCTTGTAACCCCCCGCTATGAATTACAAGTAATCGATCCTTTTTTTTAAAGAATTCTTTATTTATAAGATCATCGATTGCATAAAATAATTTGCCCGTATAAACTATATCAGTTGGAATGTTTTCTGTTTCCCAAAATGTGATCATGAATTGGATTAATTCTTTCGGATGTTTTGCAAAGCCTCCAAAATGGTAATCGTGTAATAGTTGGAACCGATGGTGGTGTTCCACAGAGACTAATTTTTTTACTTCAGCTTCGAGTTGAAAATTATTTTTCTGAGAACTTATCCCAATCACTTTTATGCCATTATCACTTCGATTAAGTAAGCCTGCAGCCATAGTTCCTGAACCAACAGCACAAATGAGATGCGTGTATTGTTGAGTGAATATATTGTCTAATATAGTTCCTGCACCTTTTGCTCCTAACATTCCATATCCTCCCTCAGGAATCCAATACCTTTTTGAATCTTGGTTTTCTTGTAGGATAGCGTCTTTATTTTTATAAACTGATCTACTAACAAAAATTAATTCCATTCCATAAGCACTTGCAGCTTGCAGTGTCTCTGAAAAGATTATGGGTTCCTCTCCCCTTATAAATCCAATACTTTTAAGCCCTAATTCTTTACACGCATAAGCCATTGCAACGATATGGTTGGAATAAGCTCCTCCAAAACTTGCTATTTCTGAATGGCCTGTCTCCATAGCTTCTTTGAGATAAAACCTAAGTTTGTACCATTTGTTTCCACTAATCACTGGATGTATTTGATCGATCCTGAGCACCTCAATTTTAGCCACTTTCTCATCATAAGATCGAAGCGCTTGGATACTTGTTTTGCTCAGATTAATTTCCACTTGTTTCAAATTATTTTAAAGATTATCAAGTAACTTTATCGAATAAATTTTTTTAAATGAAGCCTTCACTTGTAATATTGGCTGCCGGTATGGCTAGCCGCTATGGTAGTCAAAAACAAACTCAGTCATTTGGTCCCAGTGGCGAAACTATCATGGATTATTCAATTTACGATGCAATAAAAGCAGGATTTGAAAAAGTAGTATTTATAATTAGAGAAGATTTCGCAGAAAATTTCAAAGCGATCTTCGAACCTAAGCTGGCCGGAAAAATTAAAACTGATTATGTTTACCAACATTTGAATGCTTTTGTAGGTGCTAGAAAAATTCCTGCAGAAAGAACTAAGCCTTGGGGTACAGCGCATGCAGTTTTATGTTGCAAGGATAAAGTAAACGAGCCTTTCGCAGTAATTAATGCGGATGATTATTATGGAACTGATTCATTTGTTAAGGCATACGATTTTTTGATGAACCAGTGTAACGAACAAACCTATAGTATCATTGGATATGAATTAAAGAAAACATTGAGCGACTTTGGCAGTGTGAGTCGCGGAGTTTGCGCAGTAGATGCCAATCATAATTTGACAGATATTAATGAGCGTACAAAAATATTCAGAAATGAGCAGGGGGTGATTACTTATGAAGATGAAATTGGGTTACATGAAGTAAGTGAAGACAGTTTAGTGAGTATGAATTTTCTTTGTTTTGCGCCTGGGTATATTGATTTTTGTGAATCACGCTTTGGTGAATTTTTAGATCAGAGTATGCTAAACCCTAAATCTGAATTCTTTATTCCGATTGTTACAGGCGAGTTTATGAAGTCTGGAAAAGGGATTGTTAAAGTGGTTCCTACTTCGGCACAATGGTTTGGTGTGACCTATAAAGAGGATGCTCCACATGTACAGGCTAGTATTAATGCCTTGGTTGCCGGTGGTATCTATCCTTCTAATTTGTGGCAGTAGGAAAATATTTTTTAAAATTAGAGGGAGTATTTATACTCCTTTTTTTATGCCTTAAATGTTGCGTTCATTAAAATAAATAACCCCGCGTGAGGCGGGGCTACTCTGCTGTTACAAAACAACGGTAATTATTTTTTGCTGAATGCTTTTACATTGAATACACAATCTGCTACCTTACTAATTTGTTGCTTACGCTCGATACCTTTCATATTAGCGTGCATTGGTAGTTTGATATTTTCAATTGCCGTATCGGTAGATCTAAGTTCATCGATGAACGCATAAATATTTTTTGATTTCACCGCAAACGCTACACCATCGGCTTGTGCCTGACGGGTGCTCAAGACGCCAATCACTTCACCTTTATTATTTAAAACCGGACCACCAGAGTTACCCGGATTAGCGCTAATTTGAATTTGATAGGATAATGAGTCTCCGTTATAACCTGTTTTTGAAGCTAGGTAGCCTACTCCATATACTATGTCGTTTCGAGGATAACCCAATGTAAAAATCTCATCACCTAAATCTGCATTTGACTTGCCGATACTATAGGGTAAAGATTTTAATGGTTTAAAATCTTCATCATTAATTTTAAGGATCGCTAGATCTTTTTTGAGATCGATATGAACGATCGAAGCATTGTATTCTTTTCCCTTGCTATCTACTACAATTGCGGCAGAGCCCTTTAGAACGTGCGCATTAGTAATAATATAGCCTTTAGTATCAATCAAGAATCCCGAACCACCGCTAATAACAGTAACCCCTGTAGGGATCTTGCTTTTAACTTCATTAATCAAAGAACCCTGATATTGTTGATTGCGTTTGATGATTTCAATATCCTTACTCAACTGTTGAATTTGCGAACCATTAACCACGGGAGAAAAATAAGCAACCAATCCACTAATCACTAATGCGATGATACCACCTACAGAAGCAGCAATTGCTGTTACTCTTTTATAACGATTCCACAATTGCACTACTTGAACTCGGGTAGGAACTTCTCCACCTTCGTTTAAATCACCCGATTCAAGTAAACTATTATGGGCTTCATGTAAATTGTGTTTGAAATTTTGGTATGCTGAATAGCTGTCTATTTGGTGCTGGAACATGCTGTGTTCAACAACCATTTGGTCTATTTCTGGGGTCTTCTTGCGTAGGGCATCAAAAATAGCTACTTCCACCGGAGTCATTTCTCCGTTGAGGTAGTTTTCGATGTTTGCGAGTAATTGAATGTCGTCCATGATACTTATTCTCCGATATTATATTGCGAAAAAAACAATTTCTTCAATCTCAATAGGCATTTGTACTTCTGGTTTTTGGCATTATCCGCATTTGTATAACCAAATTCTGTAGCCAATTCCTGCATGCCCTTTTTTTTAATATAGTAGCCCTCTAATAAACTCTTACAAGGTTCTCCAAGGCTTTTCATAGCCCGATCCATTATCGCAAACTCAGCGTTGCGCTTCTCGTGAATCTCCAGATCCTCTTCAACAGGAACAGTTTCATCCAGATTATCAACCTGATTTGAGAACCTTCCCATTTGTTGTAGCTTTTTAAGCCATAAACGCCTGCATATGGAATATACATAAGTTTTGATTTGACAGGTTAAGACAAATGATTCGCTTTGTGCTTTTTCATATAGTGCAATCATTGCTTCCTGAAAAACGTCTCTAGCATCGTCGTATGAGCCATTATTGTTCAAAACAAAAGCCTGAACCATATTAAAATTGTCTTTATAAATGGTTTCGATGGCTTTCGAATCGTTATTCGCCAATCCTTTCAATAATGCTTGTTCGTTCTGTTCAGCTTTCACTTTGCTGTATTTAATACTATGAAGTGGATAAAAGTAACCCAAAATGACACTTAAATTTATTTTTTCAAATAAATTAGTTCTCAAGGTTACCTTTTACCTCCTTCTGGTATTAACAATAAATTACCTCAAACAAAAAACACAAAAAATGAAAAAAGTATTATTCGTAGTAGCACTTGGTGCTTTCGCAGCTTGTAACTCTGGTGCTAACAAAGATGCTAAAACTGATTCTGCAACAGTTAAAGTTGATTCTGCAACAGTTAAAGTTGATTCTGCAAAAGCTAAGGTTGATACTGCTGCTAAAG
>JAYUFN010000028.1:0-2558 GCA_043738705.1 Bacteroidota bacterium | reverse complement strand
ACATACTCAGATCATACGGTTTAACCGCCTTTAAGTTAGTACCAATTTCAGGAACTACTTGTTGATTATTTTGTTCTACCGATTGCATAATTTTCTTATTTAAGACCTTACATAATTTCTTATATAGGTCGATAAACTCAAATGGTTTAGACATATAATCTGTCATCCCTGCTTCGATACATTTTTCGAATTCACCCTTCATTGCAGTGGCCGTCATAGCAACGATAGGTGTATTTATTTTAAGTTTATTTCTTATATAGTCAGTAGTTTTGTAACCATCTAAGATCGGCATTTGCAAGTCCATTAAAATTACATCGAATTGTTGCTTTTCTTTTAGTTTAGTGATTGCTTCTTTTCCATTATTTACAATGCAAGGTTTAATACCTACGCTTGCTAATACATGTTCAATTAGAATTTGGTTTACATAATTATCTTCTGCAATTAATACACGTGTACCTGCGAGTAATTTAGAGAAATCAATATCTTGGATACTATGAAAACCCAACACTTCATTTGCTGATGCAAATTTGAAAGGCAGTTCGAAAATAAATTCAGATCCAAATCCTTCAACGCTTTTGACTGAAATAGCGCCTTGTTGTATTTCTACCAGTTGCTTACTAATTGTGAGTCCTAAACCAGTTCCACCATACTTTCGTGCTACCTCATTACCAGCTTGTGAGAAGCTATCAAAAACAGATTTTAATTTATCCTGCGGAATACCAATGCCCGTATCTTTCACTACAAATTGAATGATACCAGCTTCCCTTTCTTTTTTAATTAAACTAATATTCAATGATACTTGACCTGCTTCTGTAAACTTAATTGCATTTCCAAGTAGGTTTACTAATATTTGATTCAATCGATAAGGATCACCAATTAAATAGTTGGGAACTGCTTCATCAACATTTACTTCCAATGCTAAATGTTTCTTATTTAAACGGTGAGCAAACATAGGCTCGAGTACATTTACAGCCTCTCTGATATTAAAGCCGATTTCCTCAATCGTTAACTTGCCTGCTTGAATCTTTGAAAAATCAAGGATATCGTTAATAATCACCAATAGATTATTGACCGACCTTTTGATGACGGTAGCATAATTTTTTTGCGAATCGTTGAGCGAAGTTTCGAGCAGCAAGTTGGTCATGCCCTGAATTCCATTCATTGGAGTCCGAATCTCGTGACTCATATTTGCCAAAAATTGCTCTTGTAATAATTTGGCGTTTTCAGCAGTTTGCCTAGCCACGATCAACTCATTTCGATGCTGAGTTCTTTCGGTGATGTCGGTTGCAATTCCACTTACCCCAAACACATTATTATTTTCATCGAACAATGGAAATTTAATTAATAAAAGATTAATGGGTCCTTCCGGGCCCTGAATAACCTGTTCTATTTCAATTGGCTTTCTTTCTTTGATGACTATTGCATCAAGATCTGCAAAATGATCTGCGTCTTCTTTAGGAGAAAAATGATAGTCAGTAAATCCAATCACTTCACTTTTGGATACCTGTAAAATTTCCATGAATTTTTTATTAGCAACCGTATATTTTCCATGGAGATCTTTGATATAAATTAAAGAAGTGGTATTATCTAAAACTGCTTGTAATTGATACTGCTGATGTCTCAGAATTTGTTCGGTATCTTCTAATTCAGACTGGATTTGTTTTTTATCGGAAATATCTCGCACGATACAATGAAATCCAACAGCCAACTTATTTTCCATGATCATTACGGCACATTGCTCTACCCATTTTCGATATCCGTTTTTACAAACGATTGGAAATTCATAAATCGTTTCATTAAGCATTTGATCGAACTGGTTGTAATAATTTTTTACCACTTTTTGTATCCATGCCGGATCCAGAATGGTTGTAAAGTGCTCCCCAATCAATTCTTCAGGAGCATAACCAGTTAATTGAAAACTACGCTTACTTACAAAGTTGAAGTTTCCGTCCAAATCGGTAGTAAAAACTACTGAAGCAACATTGTCAATAATATTCCTATATTTTGCTTCGCTTTTTCCTGCTTCGTTTTCAGCTTTGTTCAAAAGCTTAAGCCCTTTCCATAATTGAAATAAGGTAAATGCGATGAAAATAACAGAAAAAAAGCCTGCAATTAACGCAATAATCAAAAATGTTTCTGATGTGTTTTTTCGGTCGTTAATGATCACCCAAATAAAGAAGCAGTTAGCCATAATAGCAAACAGTAGCAAGTAAGGAACTCGCTTTTGCTTTAATAAGAGAGGATGGCAGGTAAAATTTTGCACGTTGTTTGAATTAGGGGTTTCTGAGCCAATGTGTAACTAAGAAGGCAAGCTAAAAGCCAAGCTTATTACAAGACAAAGAAACTGCTGTTGAATTGCTACTCAAATAACTTAAACTACCTAATTCATGTAGTACAATTACTACAAAAACGAGTTGAACAAGCAGCTCTAAATTGAAATAGAATAACAAATTGGGAATTTAAACGTTCAGTATAATGCAACACTAATACTCAAAACGAATATTGGAATATACACATGAAACAATTATTACTTTCTTTTAGCTTATGGTTCCTCTCTT
>JAYUFN010000027.1:0-7115 GCA_043738705.1 Bacteroidota bacterium | reverse complement strand
CCAAGTATATTTAAAAACGGTAATCTTTTGAAAAACACCATTACTTTTCCCCGAAACAAAAAGGTATTCATAGGCTGTAATCAAAGAAAGTAGGGTAGATCCCAATAAAGAAAGAGTTCCAATAACTCCCGCCGAACGAGAAAAATATTTTCTACCAAAAAGCCCCAATATGAAAAAACAGGCAAGTGGAAGTAATGGAATTAGCGCAATATAAATTGGATGACTCATGTTAACAGTGATTGTTATGATAAGTGAATTCTCTAATGTTTTTAATATTTCATTTCACCAGCATCTTCAACGTCGATTGAATGATGGCTTCTGTATAAATTAATGATGATCGCTATTGCAACTGCAGCTTCAGCTGCTGCAATAGTGATAATAAAAATGCTAAAGAATACGCCATCTAATTTGTCGGGATAGAGGTATTTATTAAATGCAACAAAATTAATGTTCACACTATTCAACATCAGTTCAACCGACATTAGCATAGTAATCATATTTCTTCTCGTAAACAAACCATAAGCCCCAATAAAAAAAAGGCTTACGCTAAGAAAGAGAATTTGATTTAAAGAAATTTCATTCATGATGCTTATTGAATATTATTTTGAGAAATATTATTGGGTATTTCTTTTTGTTTGATCGCAATAACGATACAACCAATCATAGCTGCAAGTAATAAAATACTGATCAGTTCAAATGGTAATAGGTATCCATAATTTTTAGTATCTAGCATTTGTAAGCCAATATCATTTACGCGTAATTCAAAAGCTCTTTCACTAGATGCCTTGAAATTATATTGACTTATTAATCGAATCACAAAAGCAGCTCCGAAAATTACGGCCAGAGCAGAATAAATACTTCTTAATAATATTGGCTTAGGCATTTCCTCACCCGATTTGATAGTGAGAAAAATGGAGAAGATAATTAGTACTACAATTCCCCCAACATAAACAATAATCTGAACAGCAGCCAAAAACTCTAATTGCATCCAAAAATAAAGAGAGGCTACTCCTATTAACGAGAACAATAGCCAGATAGAAGCCCTGAATATTTTTCTTGTGGTTACTGCTAGAATTGCTGAACCAAGAATAAAGAAGGCGATAATATAAAATATGATTGATGATGCGCTCATAGACTTTTTTTATTGTTTATTCTACTCCTGCTTTTAATTTTGAACCGAGTTTATTTAGCTGTTTTGTTAAAAGGGCTCTATTAAAAACACTGTGTTCAAATGTTTGGGCCATTTTAATGGCATCTGTAGGGCATGCTACCACACATAAATTGCACATAGTACACAATTCAAGGTGATACACAAAAGTGTCGATCGCTTTTTTCTTTTTGCCATCTGGACTAATATCAAACTTGTTGATGATCTTGATGGTCCCGTTTGGACAGGCCAACTCGCATGCTGAACATCCAGTACAGGCGTGTTCGTTGTTTTCGTCGTGTGTCATTACTACTTCTCCGCGAAAACGTTCTGGAAGATTTAGCTCCAGTCGATTTTCAGGATAGTTTTGAGTAATGATTTCTTTATGGTGCAAGAAATAATATCCAGTTCTATTCATTCCAATCAGCAACGACCTAACTGCCCCATAAATATCTTTGATATAATCTTTTATAAACATCGTACTATTTTAATTTCAGTTTAGAATTGATTCATAGCGTTTTTTAAAAATGCCATCCCTGTATTGCTACGAGTGTCATGATCACCAGATTAATCATACCGATGGGCAATAAATATTTCCACTCTAAATTCAATAACTGATCTACTCTTAATCTTGGGAAAGTCCAACGGAACCACATGATCACGAAAATCAGGAAAAAAGTTTTACCGAAGAACCAAAAAAATGATGGAATATAATCCATGATATGATTAAAACTTTCCCATGTTCCGATATGAAACGGCATCCATCCTCCCAAAAAAAGTGTAGCGCCAATTGAACAAACAATAAATATGTTAATGTATTCTGCCAAGAAAAATAGTGCGAATTTCATACCTGAATATTCAGTATGAAATCCAGCGGTAAGTTCAGATTCCGCTTCTGAAAGGTCGAATGGGGCACGATTTGTTTCGGCAGTTATTGCAATAATAAATATTACAAAAGATATGAGGGCCGGTATGTGGGCCTTAAAAATCCACCAGCCATTTTGTTGTGAAAGAACGATATCATTCAGGCTCAAACTTCCTGTAAGTACCACGATCGAGAGGATGCATAGCCCTACAGATAACTCATAGCTTACCATTTGAGCACCGCTTCTCATGGCTCCCAATAAAGAATATTTATTATTGCTTGACCATCCTGCCATTAAAATGCCAATTACTGATACGGAAGAAATCGCCGACACATATAATACGCCAATATTGATATCCCATATATGAAATCCTTTACTAAATCCAAGCGGAGCAAGTGCTAACATTGCTACCATCATCACAATATAGGGAGCAAGATTGAACAAAAATTTATCTGATCCATCGGGGGTAAGACCTTCCTTCATGATTAACTTTACAGTATCAGCAAGACTTTGTAACATTCCCCCTGGACCAACTCTATTTGGTCCGCGGCGAATCTGGATCCATGCAGCAACTTTTCTTTCCATTAATACCAGTATCAATCCCAATGCTGCAAACAACGCGATTGCCAACACCCCAACTATTACAAATTCGAAAAACAAGGCAAGAGTGGGATGGAAGGTTTTGATTAACCATTCTTGAACAATTGTTGTTATACTTTCTAAACTAAACATGTAGGTTATTGTCTTAATTAACAAACTATCTTTTCAATTATCTATCTATATCAGGTATTACCAAATCAAGTGTTCCCATTGTTGCAACCAAGTCACCGAGTTTGCCTCCCCTTGCCATTAGATCCAGCGCAGATAAATTAGAAAACCCCGGAGAACGGAATTTAATACGATATGGAGTAGTGCCGCCTTCACTAACTATGTACACGCCCAATTCACCTCGAGCAGTCTCCACTCTTTGATAAAATTCTCCTTTAGGTAATTTTAAAACTGCTTTTGTTTTTGCTTGATAATCGCCCTCGGGAATATTGTCGATGAGTTGTTCAACGATCTTGATAGATTCATTCATTTCACGAAGTCGTACCATATATCTGGCGAATGAATCTCCTTCTGTTTCCAAAATCTCTTCGAATTCCAACTGTTTATAAATTCCGTAAGGATATAGTTTTCTGATGTCACAAGAAACACCACTTCCACGAGCAGCGGGACCTGTTACTCCATAAGAAATTGCATTTTCTTTTGACAAGTATCCCACACCTTTCATCCTATTTTGGAAAATAATATTACCGGTTACCAACTCGTCGTATTCATGAATTTTCCGCTTATAGAGTTGTAAAAAATTCTTTACTCTTTTTTGAAAATTTGGATGTAAATCTGCCATCACACCACCTGGAACATTGTAGTTCATAGTTAGTCTTGCACCGCAGGTTTCCTCCATAATATCGTTGATAGTTTCTCGTTCTCTGAAGGCGTGAAAAAATGGAGTGAAAGCTCCAAGATCCATAGCCATTGCGCCCCACCATAATTCATGAGAGGCAATTCTGGTTAACTCATCCATTAATACCCGAATAATTTGTGCTCTTGCAGGAACTTCAATGACCATTCCTTTTTCAATGCATAGTGCACATGCGTGATTATTAATATGAGCAGAAAGATAATCCATTCTGCTTGTGCTATAAATAAATTGCCGATAGGTAAGGCTTTCACACATTTTTTCTATAGAACGATGTATGTATCCCAAATGGGGCTCTACTTTCTTAATCGTTTCGCCATTCAACGTCAGGACCAAGTGCAATACACCATGCGTAGCAGGATGTTGCGGGCCAACGTTGATTACCAAATCTCCTTCTTCTGTTTTGCCAATTTCTTCAACCATTTTTGTTGATTTGTTATTTATATCCCTTTTAAAATTTTAATTATTTCATTGAGGGATCAACTCTGCCAATAGTTATTAAAGCTTGATCATATTAATCGGATCTTCGTAATCTTTTCTCAAAGGATAACCCACCCAATCATCTGTTAATAAAAGTCTTCTTAGATCTGGGTGCTTGAGAAATATCACACCAAATAAATCATATACCTCTCTTTCTAATAATTCTGCAGTTCTCCATATATCAGATACAGTTGTAACTTCAGGATTCTCTCTGTCTAATTTTATTTTCACCACAATATCATCCAAAGTTTCTGTAGAGCGTAAATGATACACCATCATAAAATGGGTTTTCCAGTCCACACAAGTCAAACAAAATAAAAAGTTAAACGACAATCCATCTAGTGTCCGGAGTTTACCTGCTGCATCTTTCCATTTATTTGCATCAACTTGAACATTCAGCCATTCTCCGGTTTCATCAAAAATTACAGTTGGCAGTAATTCGCTGATGACCGTTTTGATTTCTTCTTTTGACATATTGCTAAGAATCAGTTTTCCAAATTGTTAATTCAATCAAATGTTTTTTAGACAGACTGTTTAATCTGCTCTCTTGTCATACCCATCTTTATTTTATCCTGTAAGCTAATCAATGCATGCAATAACGCTTCTGGCCTTGGAGGGCAACCTGGTATATACACGTCAACTGGAATAATATGATCCGCGCCTTTTACAACAGAATAGGTGTTGTAAAAAAAAGGGCCTCCGCTAATAGCGCAAGCCCCCATTGCAATCACATATTTTGGATCAGCCATCTGATCGTATAATCTTTTTAAGACAGGGGCCATTTTATTTACAATGGTACCAGCAATTATGATTACATCAGCTTGCCTTGGAGTAGCCCTAGCAACTTCAAATCCAAAGCGAGAGAAGTCATATTTAGCTGATGCTACAGCCATCATTTCTATACCGCAACAACTAGTAGCAAATGTAAGTGGCCATAAGGAATTTGATCTTGCCCAATTTATTACATCAGCTAATTTGCTTAGTACGATTCCTCCTCCAGTTGTTTCGTGAATTGATCCAGGAAATTCATTTACAATTTTATTTTCTGCTGAAACCATATGATTTAATTTTGAATTTGTTTGAATGTATTTTTACTAAATCCATTTTAAAGCGCCCTTTTTGTGCGCATATAAAAAACCCATAAATAATATTGAAAAGAAAACTATGATTTCGAAAAGGGCCGTCATACCTACTTGTTTTACAACAACTGCCCATGGATACATAAATACTAATTCCACATCGAATATTAAAAAGATCAGTGCAAAAAGATAATACCCAACATTAAATTGATTCCACGGAGAACCTTCTGAGGGAATGCCACATTCGTATGCTTGACCTTTTTGTGGATTCTTAGTTCCTTTCACAAAAATTTTAGCGATTAAAATACCCCCCGCCGAAAATGCAATAGCTGCAGCAATTAAAACAATTAAATAGGCGGCTCCCATAGTTTGATTTTAGAAGGCATGAAGTTAGTGAATTGAATTTACTACAAACATTGATTTTGCGCACATAGATAACTGATTTTTATCATGTTTTTTAGATCAAAAACAAGTTCTTTTAATAACATTTAACCTATTAATACTGTGGACAAAATTTTATGAGTATATCAGTTTTTTCGATTTTGGTTTTAAACTTAAACTCCCAACCCAATGTTCTGTTATCTTTGATTTAAACCCACAGATTTGAAACATCTTTCAGCTATCAACCCATTCTTCTGGAAATACCGTAAACGGTTTTTTGTGGGTATTTTTTTTGTAATTGGAGCCAATTATTTTGCAGTCCTTACCCCGCAGATAACAGGATTCGTTGTAAATCAGGTGCAATTACATCTTCCTGGTGCCAAACCAGTTCTTTCAAAACCGGCTCATGATTGGGTAGTAGCCTGGTTTATCAGAAATGTGGAATTAAGAAATTTGGATTTTGGAACTTTAGTCGCAATATGTAGCGTTACGATTCTTTTATTGGCTGTAATAAGAGGTATTCTAATGTTTTTTATGCGTCAAACAATTATTGTCATGAGCAGACAAATTGAATTTGACCAGAAAAACCAAATCTTTCAGCACTATCAAAAATTAGATACTAATTTTTATAAAACTAATACTACTGGTGATTTGATGAACAGAATGTCGGAAGATGTTAGTCGAGTTAGGATGTATACCGGACCAGCTGTAATGTATTTAATTAATCTGGTGGCCTTGATTGGATTCAGTGTGGTAAGTATGTTGCGAAAAGATGTTACACTTACTTTATACGTATTGGCTCCCTTGCCAATTTTGGCAATAACGATCTATTTAGTAAACAGTGTCATCAATAAAAAAAGTGAAAAAATTCAATCTTTACTCTCTGACTTGACGTCAAACGCTCAAGAATCTTATTCAGGTATCCGCGTTATCAAATCTTTTGTTCAAGAAAAAGCGATGTTGGGATTTTTTAAGATGAATAGTGAATCTTATCGTTCACAAGCGGTAGGATTAGCCAAAGTGGAAGCTATTTATTTTCCTAGCATGGCATTAATGATTGGGCTTAGCACACTCTTTACTATTTGTATAGGGGGTATTCAAGCATTGCATGATAGCAGTAAAGTAGGTCTTGTTGTTGAATTTGTAATTTATATCAACATGCTAACTTTCCCGGTGAGTGCAATAGGCTGGACTGCCAGCATGATACAACGTGCAGCAGCCTCTCAGAAGAGATTAAATGAGTTTTTAGATACTGAACCGAAAATACAAAATAGTATTTATGCAGAGAAAACTGATGTTACGGGTGATATTTATTTTAAGAAGTTGAGTTTTACTTACCCTCATACTGGTATCAAAGCCATTCAAAATATTGAGCTCAAAATTAAAAAGGGTCAAAAGGTATTAGTTTTGGGAAGAACAGGAAGTGGTAAATCTACCTTAGCTCAATTACTCCTTAGGTTTTATGATCCTCAGCAGGGTGAGATTGTGATTGGAGGCAAGAATATAAAAGAGATCGATTTAAATACACTTAGAGAGAAAATAAGTTATGTTCAACAAGATGTTTTTTTGTTTAGCGATACTGTTTCTAATAATATCAGTTTTGGAATAAGTGAAAATGCTACGCTTGAAATGGTCGAAAAAGCTGCTAAGTTTTCGAGTGTACATGAAGAGATACTTGGTTTTGATAAAGGATATAAAAC
>JAYUFN010000026.1:0-7122 GCA_043738705.1 Bacteroidota bacterium | reverse complement strand
TAACGATTTCTCCATCAGCAATCAGAACAAAAGTCTCATCATACACTTTGTCATACTTCAATCTTTCCGTTTCGGCGTAAGCACTCACATTACGTTTGTCAATGCTCCAGTCGAAATCATCATGAGCAGTCTCAACAACTACTGGTGCTTCAACTATTGGAGCAGCATGCTCTTCTGTAATAACTGTTTCTGTTTCGATAACAGGTGCATTTGTTGTCGCAGTAGGAACTTCAACAGCTTCTAAAGCTGCGGCGTTCTCCTGTGCATCTGCGTTTAATTGTTTTTTAAAAAATTGCATATTAGATCCCGAGGGTTTAGAATTCGGGGCTGCAAAGGTAAGGAAAAGAAGGAAGTATTAGCTAGCTACGAAAGAAAAAGCTTTGTTTTTCGGGGTAAAAAATCCGAAAAAAGGGGGGTTTTGTAAAAATTCATAGAGAAGACCTATAAATTAGGTAGTCATATACCTATTTATTGCCTTTTAAGGTTAATTCATTCACAGCTCGAATCAGTTGATTTTACTTCAAAAAAATCAGCAATGGCGTCATTGATCGAAACCCTTCGACTGATATGACCTATTACAGTTTCTAATCCTAATTTTCGAAGTAAATTTCGTGCATCAAATAAAGCTTCTACAATTCTTAATCTAATCCCCTTGAGTTTTAGGTGATCGGATAATTGTAGCAACATTTTTGAACCCGCAATATCAACATTAGAAGCCGAAGAAAGATCCAGTATTATCAAATCGATTTTTCCTGCGTGTGCATCAATTTTTTCATGGATCTTTTGCTGAATATCTTCTGCATTGAAATATAAAATAGAAGCTTCAACTCTTAAGATCAAAACATTGTCTACCAAAATATTATCTGCGTGAAACTCAATATCAGAGAAATGATTACTAGCTCCAATCCTACCTAAAACAGCCACATGAGGATACGATATTCTGCGGATCAATAGTGCTAATGATAATAATACCGAAAGCATTACTCCTTTCAAAATTCCAAATATTAATACACTCAACAATGCAAATATGGCTACCCAGAATTCAGTTTTACTGAGCAAATAAGTTCTTTTTAATTCCTTAATATTAATTAGTCTTGAAACGGCATGCACCACAATTACAGCTAATATTACTTCAGGTAAATTTTTTAAAAGTCCTGTAAAAAAAAGAAGGATCAGCGTTAGTACCGTAGAACTAACAATAAGCGAGACAGGTGTTTTAGCTCCCGACGCATCATTTACTATTGATTGAGACAATCCCCCTGAAACCACATATCCGCTTGAAAAAGCGGTTCCCAAATTTGCAAAACCCATCGACAGCAATTCCTGTCTAGGATTTTCAAGATCATTGTATTTAAGCGCCAAAGTTCTCGCAGCAGAAATAGTTTCGGTATACCCCATTAAAAAGCAGGCCCCTGCTAGTTCAAATACGCTTTCAAGATCATTGAACCCAAATGTTGGAACTGAAAATGAGGGAAGTCCACTTGGTATTTTACCGGTTACTTCAAACCCATAGGTTGTTAATTTTGTAAAAGTCAATACAATTATTGACGCAATTACAACCAAAAGCGAAACAGGTTTACTAGGAAAAATTTTATCTCCCATCAGAAGCAGTAACAATGCAATAGCGCCAAATATTAATACAGCCAGATTAAATTGATGTAAATGTTGAAAGAGTAGATACATCCTTTCAATGAAATTCTTACCACCAACTTCAACCGAAAAAAGTTTTGGTAATTGTGTTGATATTATTGATAATGCCGCACCTGCTTTGAATCCTAGCAAAATACTCTCGCTCACAAAATTGACTAAAGAACTCAATTTAAAAATAAAAGCAATAAAGCAAATCCCAGCTACTATCAATGCTGTTAATGCTACTAATTCAATCCATCTATTTAGATTTCCCATTGCCAACACACTAATGGTTGAAGCAATCATTAATGAAATAGAAGAAGTAGGTCCAACAGCAAGTTGTTTTGATGAAGTAAAGCAGGCAAATAAAAATCCTCCCACTATACAAGAGTAGATACCATAATAAGTAGGCAATCCAGCAAGTGCCGCATACGCCATTGATTCAGGTAAAACAAAAGAAGCCAATGTAATTCCTGCTAGCAGGTCCCACCTAATAAACTCAAGTTGATATTGTGGTAACCATTGTGTAATAGGGATATAGGAAAGGATGTTCTGAATAGATGATTTTCTTTCCATATCTGAAATCAATTGAACACAGTTATTCAAAGTTATATTAAGGACTGGATCGACAATTGATGGTATCCTTAATAGCTCATCGTATTATGACTGAATATAAGATTGTAGGTGTGAAATAGTTTCTTGTTGAGTTAAAATAGTTTCGGTTACAACGTCGTTGATAGATATGATACCAGACAATTTTCCGTTATCAAAAACCGGCAAATAACGTATATGTTTGGTAGACATCAATTGCATACATTTTTCAACAGTATCACTCATTTGAACTGGTGGAAAATCGGTAGTCATAATTTCAGCAACAGGGGTATTACTAGAATGTCTTCCCATTAAAATTACTTTTCTGGAATAATCCCTTTCGGTCATAATTCCAACAAAAACATCATTATCCATTACTACCAGCGAACCGATATTTTGAGTCGCCATTAATTCAAGTGCTTCAATTACCGTTAAATTAGAAGATACGGTACTCACCTCATTCCCCTTTCTTTTAAGTATGTCGCTTACTTTTCTCATATAATGGTTTTGAGTCCTTAATTTAATCATTCCAATTGATTCCTACAATAAATTTTTTTATGAGTTTAAAAGAACAATTGGGCTAGCGCATCAGGTTATCATTTAATTACCAATTTTTTATTTAATTAAATTTTTCAGAAATTGATATTGGGGATTTCAACCTAGTTCACTAACTTAACTTTCCTTAAACAAAATAAACAGCCATTATGAAAAAAATGCTACTCGTACTTACTGCATTCGTATGCATGATAAGTGTAAGTTTTGCCCAAGCAAAAAAGATTGAGAAAAAAGAAAAAGAAAAAGTAAAAACTATCGCCCCAGTTGCTAAACCAGTTGTTGCCTCCGTAGCTAAACCTTCTACTGCACCTGCCGCTGGTCCAACTAAAAAAGACGGAACCCCTGATATGCGCTATAAAGCAAATAAGGAAGTTGCCCCGAAAAAAAAGGGATAGTTTTCGAATATTTTATAAAGGCGGTCTGAAAATTTCAGCCGCTTTTTATTTCCTAGACCTTACCTATTGCTTTAGCTGCAATCCATCCGCTTGTCCAAGCATTTTGAAAATTGAATCCCCCTGTTATTCCATCTATATCCATAATTTCACCAGCAAAAAATAAGTTAGTTCTCAATTTACTTTGCATGGTGTTGGGATCTATTTCATTTAATTTAATACCACCACAGGTTACAAACTCTTCTTTAAAAGTAGTTTTCCCATTTACCTGCATTTCCTGAGCGCAAAGTTCTTTGATCAATTTATTTTGTGGTTTCAAGGGCAGATCAGCCCAACGCATTTCCGAATATATTTCTGCATTCTCTAGTAAATAATTCCAGAGTCTACCGGGAAGTCCAAAAGGATTCTTGTTATACATTTTTTGGGCAGCAAGTTCTGTTCTAAGTCGCTGCCAATCTTCTCGTAAACTTTGCTCGGTATGATTTTCTAACCAATTAATCATTAGGGTAAATTTATAATCAGCTTCAGCAAGTTTTCTTGCGCCCCATGCAGATAATTTCAGGATAACAGGCCCACTCATTCCCCAGTGCGTGATTAACAAGGGCCCTTTCTCCACAAGTTTTGTTCCGAGTATTTTTACTGTCGTATTCGGCACCGAAACTCCCATCAAGGAAACAATTTTATTTCCTGGCATATTGAAAGTAAACAAGGATGGAACGGGTAATTCAATAGTATGTCCCAAACTAAGCAGCCAATCAAACATTGATGATTTAGGGTATCCGCCGCAAGCAATACACAAAAAATCTGAACTAAGTTGCTTTCCATTGTTTGTAGATAATAAAAACTGACCATCGTTTTTCTGAAGCATTTTCACTTCTGTTTGCATCATAATTTCTATCCTATACTTATCAGCTTCTTTAAGCAAACAATTAATGATGGTCTGAGAATCATCTGTAGTAGGGAACATTCTACCATCTGATTCAGTCTTTAATTCCACCCCTCTATTTTGAAACCAAGCAATGGTATCATTTGTATTGAAATAGTGAAAGGCTTTTTTCAGAAACTGTTGGCCTCTAGGATACTTTTTTACTAACTCTGGAATTTCAAAACAGGCATGTGTAGTATTACACCTTCCTCCTCCACTAACTTTTACTTTAGCTAATAGTTTGTTACTTTTTTCTACTATAATTACCTGTAATTCGGGATTCAATCTCGCTGCATTTACTGCGCAAAAAAATCCTGCTGCACCACCGCCTATAACAATTAGTTTTTGTTGCATGTAATTATTTCATCATCATGATTGCTGCAAATGTTTCAATTCCATTCCATAAATTCTGCAGCTTAATATTTTCGTTTTCTGCATGCTGATTATTATCGTGATTCGCTACCGGCACGGTGATTGTTTTTGCTTTTAAATATTTTTCAAAAACATATAATGGCAAACTCCCTCCTACTGATGGCATGAGCACGACTTGATCGAGGGTTGTTGATTGCACTGCTACAATTAGGTTTTGAGCAATGGGAAGATCCATTGAAGTTCTTTGTGCATTGTAACCGTCACTCAAATTTATTTTTACAATTTTAGAATATTTTTTTCTTTCTGTTTCAGTTGGCTCTTTATCAGTAACAAAGTATCCCTGAGCTTTCACATGTTTTACTAATTTTTCTTGTTGCTTTTTAAAATCGTTGCCTAAAACTAAACGAAGGTCTAATGAAGCCGTAGCAGTAGTTGGGATGATATTGCTCGACAACTTTCCAACGTTCGCACTTTGCAAACCATTGATATTTAGAGAAGGCAAAAGAATTGATTCTGCGAGTGTTTTACTTGTATTTTCTTGTTCAATAAATCCAAGTTCATTTTTCATTTGTGCATCAGGCGAAGGGATTCCCAATACTGCTTTTTTTTCTTTCTCTGATAAAGGAGTCACATCATCATAAAATCCATTGATTAAAACCCTACCATTATCGTCTTTCATACTTGCTAGTAAACGTGAAAGCATAAATGCGGGATTAGGTGCCCAGTTACCGTAGTGTCCACTATGCAAAGGCCGTTTGCTACCATACACTGTTAGTTCAATATGTGTATCTCCTCGAACTCCAAACGCAACCATTTTTTTACCTGATTGATGGACTGGTCCATCACAGATTATCCATAAATCGCTCTGCAATTGAGGTGCATATTTTTCGAGGATCTCGAATAAATGATCAGAACCAGCTTCTTCTTCCCCTTCAAAGAAAAATTTGATATTAAAATTTGGATGATACCCGCATGCGATCAGAGATTCATAAGCCGATAAAATAGACATCACGCCGGCTTTATCGTCGGATGCACCCCTCGAATAAATTCGCCATTCGGGGTTGATAGGATCCATGTAACTGGGCCAACCAATGATAGAAGCTTGTTTTTCTATTGAGCCGTTCAGCAGGGTTGGTTTAAATGGATGCAACCCTTTCGACCATTTTGTACTATCAACAGGTTGCCCGTCGTAATGAGCGTAAAAAATGATTGTTTTAGTTGCACCAGGTATGTTTACTTCTCCATAAACTGCGGGAGAAATGCCCGTAGTTTTGGGGTATAATAATTGTATATTTTTGATGCCTCTCCTCAACATCATCTGCTGAATGAATGCAACATTTTTTTTAATATTAGCGGTATCGCTCGCAATATTTGGGAT
This sequence comes from Bacteroidota bacterium, assembly GCA_043738705.1. Classification (GTDB taxonomy): domain Bacteria; phylum Bacteroidota; class Bacteroidia; order Chitinophagales; family Chitinophagaceae; genus Sediminibacterium. The sequence goes on along the minus strand of JAYUFN010000026.1, from coordinate 1,280 downwards.
GCTCAAAAATGATGCAAACTCTTCTAACCAATGATGCGACTGCTTTTGGCGATGTGCACGAATATTTAAAGTTTCCATTGACTGTCCAAGAGCGGAAAATTCAGCCAGTAATAAAATTATCCCTACTATTAATTTTTGCATCGAATTACCGTTTTGCTGTAAGATACAAAAGCTAGTAATAAGAACTGTTCAAGTGTGGATTTGCTTTTTCTGCTGCCTCGATAATAGAAAAGTCAGATAATATCAAAGCCTGATTTCTTTTGATACAAACATCGTGTTCGAAATGTACAGAAGGTTTACCATCAGCTGTTTTTACAGTCCATCCATCATCGTCGGTATATACCTCTTTCACACCTAAATTAATCATGGGTTCGATTGCTAGAACCAAATTTTCTTTCATTTTAGGACCGCTTCCCCTCTTACCGTAGTTAGGCACTTGAGGGTCTTCATGCAAGCTCCTTCCTAATCCATGGCCCACTAATTCTCTAACAACACCATAGCCGTATTTACGTTCTGTATGATCTTGAATTGCGAAAGAAATATCACCCACACGATTATTGATTATTGCTTTTTCAATGCCCTTATAAAGCGATTCTTTCGTTACTTTAACTAGTTGCAATAATTCAGGACTTACCGCTCCAAGAATAAAAGTGTATGCATGATCGCCATGCCAATCATTTAATATCACACCCATATCGATAGACACAATATCGCCGTTTTTAAGTGGTTTATCGTCGGGGAAACCATGAACCACTACCTCATTCACCGAAGCACAGATATGATGCGGATAACCGCGGTAATTATAAAAGGAAGGAATGGCATGATTGGCTTTTACAAAGTCTGTGCAAATTTTATCAATATCTAAAGTGGTCATTCCCGGCTTTAATACTTTAGCAACTTCGGTCAATGTTTTGCTAACCAACAAAGCTGCTTCTTTCATCAAAGCTATCTCGGCTTCTGTTTTGTAAAATATCATATTAATTCTTCTGCTCATGGTTAAAAAAAAACCTGCCAGGTTTTGCCAGACAGGTTTATCAATATCAAATGTGGTATTAGATAGTTGAAGTAGACACTGTTTGACGTCCCTGAACCCTACCACTATTCATCAAACCATCGTATTGACGCATCAACAAATGTGTTTCAATTTGTTGTAAGGTATCCAAAATAACACCTACCATAATCAATAATGAAGTTCCTCCAAAGAACGAACTAAATCCTTGTGTAACACCCAAGCGTTGAGCGAAACCAGGCAAGATACCTACCAGTGCAAGAAAAATAGC
>JAYUFN010000025.1:0-7135 GCA_043738705.1 Bacteroidota bacterium | reverse complement strand
AATTTTTTGGTACTATATATACGAAGCCCATTAAAAAAAGCGGTGTAAATCACCGCTTTAAAAAATGCTATTATAAAACGAATTATGCTTTTGATTTTTTGAAAATGGCATAGATCTCAACAATTAAACCTGCTATGATTAAAATCGGAGCAATGGTGATTCGAACTGTACTATACACTTCTTTTGTATCAAACACACGTGGATCGGTGCTTTTGCCACCACTCATTAATATAAAGCCTAGTGCTACGATTACTGCTCCTATCAACATCCAAACAAGATTCTCCTTAGCAAATAATGGTGCTTCTAATTGTTTCTTTTGTTCGCTCATTACAGAAATTTTAATTGGTAATTGAATTAGATATGTGAATATTTTTTGAAATTTTCAATTGTATTAATATAATTCATCTAGTTTCATCTTCAGATATTTTAAGACCGACCGATGGGTACTGTATACCGATATTCCTACTCCAAGAAATATCATACCACCGAAAAGAATCAATGTTAATTTAATATCTCGAATTGCTTTTAACTGTGGAAACTGATTTTCGGCCCATCCTATCAAAGTAAATAAAAGCGCAATTGCGACCAATGAACTGATTAGTCCGTTAATCAATGCTTGAATATTCATTGGCTTAGAGATAAATCCTCTGGTTGCACCAACCATTTGCATCGTCTTGATAAGAAATCTATTACTGAACATGGCAAGCCTGATGGTATTATCAATGCTGAAAATAACGATCACGCAAAGTATGATAGCGACTACTAAAAAAATCAAACCGATTTTGGAAGCACGTTCATTTAAATTAGTCACTAAACTCTGCGGGTACTGGAGTTCGGTAATTTGATTTCCGTATGCCGCCATTAATTCCTGAGATATTTTGGTTAAGCTGTCTTTGTTTACATAAACCGCTTTGGCATAAAAATCGATACTTTCGGGAAGTGGATTCACATCGAGAATCTTTGCCCAGTCTTCATTGTTCTCTTTATTCCAAATCAATTTTGCGTTATTCTTATCTACATAAACCACATCTTTGGCATAAGGTTTAGAAGCAATAAATTGCTGGATCTGACCAATCGTATCCTTATTTAAAGTTCTGAGATAGGCACTCAAGCGGATATCTTCCTTGAATGCATTTCCGACTGAACTAATATTTAGAAAAAACCAGCCCATAATACCCAAAATCAATAAAACTAGCGCCACACCCACAATGCTATAGATATAATTAGGTTTACTACGCTTTAAAGATGATTTTCCAACAACGGCCATAACGATACTTTTTTCCTTGCCAGATTACTAATGCTCTGGTTATTGATTCGCAAATGTAGGCTTTTGCCTGCTAAACACTTACATTTGCAACCATTCAAAACCCAATTTTACATCTGAAAATAGCGCTTTAACTCCGTAAATGGGTTAAAGATTTGTTAGGATTGATTTGGGAGAACTCGAAGTAAAAATTACTGACTATATAAAGATGGAATACGATTTCAGGAAAATAGAAAAAGACTGGCAAAAAAAATGGCAGGAAAATCATGCATATCGTGTTAACAATATCAGCGATAAACCTAAGTACTATGTGTTGGATATGTTTCCTTATCCAAGTGGTGCCGGCTTGCATGTAGGGCACCCTTTGGGTTATATCGCTTCCGATATTTTTAGTCGCTTTAAACGACTCAAGGGATTTAATGTATTGCACCCAATGGGATACGATGCTTTTGGTTTACCCGCAGAGCAGTATGCAATTGAACATGGTGTGCATCCTGCAACAAGTACACATAAAAACATTGATACTTTTAGAAAACAACTAGATAATATTGGTTTTTGTTTTGACTGGGAAAGAGAAATCAGAACTTGCGAACCTCAATATTATAAATGGACGCAATGGATTTTTTTACAACTCTATAAAAGTTTTTATAATCGAACACTACAAAAAGCTGAACCAATTGAATTATTGATTGCATCTTTTGTAAAAGAAGGGAATATCAGGTACCCTTTTCCAGCGGCAGTGAATTATCAGCCTTCTAAATTTAGTGCAGCTGATTGGAATAGTTTCGATGAGAAACAACAGCAGCAAATTTTAATGAATTATCGCTTGGCTTTTTGTGGATATGGAGAAGTGAATTGGTGCGAAGCTTTAGGTACGGTACTTGCGAACGACGAAGTGGTAAATGGTGTAAGTGAAAGGGGCGGGCATCCTGTTGTAAAAAAGAAACTACGCCAATGGTATCTACGCATTACTGAATATGCCGATCGTTTGCTAGAAGGCCTTGACCGTGTGGCTTTCAGCGATTCCATGAAAGAGATGCAGACCAACTGGATCGGGAAAAGTTATGGAGCAGAAATTGATTTTGCTATTAGTGGCTCAAACATTACTGAAGCTTCAACACTAAAAGTTTATACTACCAGACCGGATACAATTTTCGGAGTTGACTTTATGGTAATCGCTCCTGAACATGAGCTGATTGATTTGATTATTGCAAGTGAACAAAAATCTGCAGTAGATGAATATTGTAGTTATGTAAAAAGTCGTAGCGAAAGAGAGCGTCAGGCTGAGAAAAAAATTAGTGGTTGTTTTACAGGAGCATTTGCAATTAATCCATTCAACGGAAAACAGATTCCCATCTGGATCTCCGAATATGTTTTAGCAGGATATGGTACAGGTGCGATCATGGCAGTTCCTTGTGGTGACGATCGCGATTATAAATTCGCAAAACATTTTAATATCCCTATCACCAATATTCTCGGTGATGCATATAATGGTGAAGAAGCAAATCCTACCAAAGATGCTAAGTTAAACAATAGCGATTTTCTGAATGGAATTGTGATGCGCGATGCGATTGCGATTGTAAATCAGCGCTTGGAAGAAATGGGTATCGGCAAGGCCAAAGTAAACTACCGTATGCGTGATGCCGCATTTAGTAGGCAGCGTTATTGGGGTGAACCATTTCCGATTATTTGGAAAGGTGGAACTGCTTATCCATTAAGTGAAAGCGAATTGCCCTTGCTTTTACCTGAAGTAGATTCTTATTCTCCTGGTCCAGAAGGCGAAGGCCCGTTGGCAAATATTCCTGATTGGGTAGCAAAAGAATTAGAAACCAATACCATGCCTGGCTATGCAGGTAGTAGCTGGTATTTTTTAAGATATATGGATCCGCATAACAGCGCATCATTCTGTGATAGAAAAGTGAGCGATTATTGGAATCAAGTTGATTTATACATTGGTGGTACAGAACATGCGGTGGGACATTTGTTGTATAGTCGGTTATGGACAAAAGCCTTGTTCGACATGGGCCATATTGGTTTCGATGAGCCCTTTAAGAAACTCTTGAATCAGGGAATGATTCAAGGGTCTTCGAGATTTATATATCGATTGAAGAATACCAATGTTTATGTTTCTTTAGGACTTATTAAAGATTTTGAAACCGTTGATAAATTGCACGTTGATGTAAATATTGTTGATGGTATTGAACTGGATACAGAAGCGCTAAAAAAATGGAAGCCTGATTTTGGAGAAGCTACATTTCAATTAGAAGACGGTAAATACACCTGCGGAACAGAAGTTGAGAAGATGAGTAAGTCGAAGTTCAACACAGTGAATCCCGACGAACTGGTACAGAAATATGGTGCAGATACTTTTAGAATGTACGAAATGTTTTTGGGTCCGGTTGAACAGAGCAAACCATGGGATACCAAGGGTATTGAAGGTGTTCATCGTTTCATCAAAAAACTTTGGCGTTTATTTTATGATGAAATGAAGGGAAAGGTCTGGAACGAAAGCACTCCAACAGCAGATGAATTAAAAGTATTGCACAGGACCATTAAAAAAACAGAAGACGATACGGAACGATTTAGTTTTAATACAGCCGTTAGTGGATTTATGATTTGTGTGAATGAACTCGCTGATCTGAAGTGTAATAAGCGCGCCGTTCTTGAGCCGCTGCTCATATTATTAACTCCCTATGCTCCCCATGTATGCGAAGCATTATGGGCAGAGTTAGGAAACAATAGTTCCATATTGGGCGCAGCCTATCCAGTATTCGAAGCAAAATACACAACTGAATCTTCAAAAGAATATCCGGTAAGCATCAACGGCCGTGTTCGTACCAATATCAATATTGCTCTCGACGCAACTGCCGATGAGGTAGAAAAAATAACAATGGCCAACGAGCTTGTTCAGAAATGGATGGAGGGCAAACCCTTGAAGAAATTTATTTTTGTAAAGGGAAAGATGATCAATGTAGTAATCTAATAGCTACTCAATTTAGATATAAAACTGCCCTGATGGGGCAGTTTTCGTTTGTGTAAAATTCTACCCAATTCCCACTGTATTTATTACATTGCTTATCCAAAATTGATGTTATGAATTGGAAACATGTACTACTTATTGCCTCTATTGGCGCAAGTTCCCTATTTGCGGGAGCACAAAAAATTAGTTTTAGTCAGGCTGATCTGCTTGCTAATAAACTCCCTAAAAATTTCTTGAATAGTCTACCTCAAGTGTTAAAATGGGTAGATGATGAGCACGTGATTCTTAATCAAAAAATTCATCCAGATTCAGCTCTTAAAAAATATGTGTTGGATATTAAGACTGGTAAATTCACTGAAATAAGTGATGCAATGACTACTGCTGCAAATTCGGCAAAGCAGATTCTTGTAAAAGACAATGATCTTTTTTATAAATCAAATAGTGTTGAAATTAGGCTTACCAACGATAAGGCAGAAGAAAAGAACCCGACGTTTTCTCCTGATAGCAATTATGTTGCTTATACAAAAAACAATAATCTCTACACAGTTAATATCAGTACCAGAAAAGAAAATCAATTAACAACAGATGGTACCAGTACTATGTTAAATGGATGGGCTAGTTGGGTGTATTATGAAGAGATTTTTGGCCGCCCAACACACTATCGTGCATTTTGGTGGAGACCGGATAGCAAGCAATTAGCTTTTATGCATTTCGATGAAAGTATGGTTCCAATGTTTCCGATTTATAATAGTGAAGGTTCTCATGGTTTTGTAGAAGAAACACGATATCCAAAAGCAGGGGATAAAAATCCGGAAGTAAAAATTGGTTTCATCAGTCCCGAAGGCGGCAGCACTGTTTGGGCCGAATTCAATGAAAAAGAGGATCAGTATTTTGGATGGCCTGTTTGGAAACCAGGTACTACTAATTTATTAGTGTATTGGATGAATCGTGGACAGGATAATATGAAAATGTATGATGTGGATCCGATAACAGGAAAGAAGAAAGAGATTTATGATGAGAAACAAAAAACATGGATTGATCTAGAAGACCGTGTAAGTGGAAGAGTAAATTTCGTCAATAATAATACACAATTCATCATGCAAAGTGATAGAACCGGATGGAATCATTTGTACCTATATAGCAGCGATGGGGTATTGAAAAATCCGATTACTGTTGGCAATTTTACAGTCACGGGTATTAAGTATATCGATGAAAAAAATAGTAAGATTTATTTTATAGCAAGAAGCCGTGAAAACACTGCCAGAACTGATTTTTACAGCGTTAACTTCAACGGAACAGATTTTAAACGATTAACATTTGGTGATTACAATCATGCTAATATTAGCCTGTCGCCAACAGGAAAATATTTCATCACTACTTATAGCAATGTAAGTACCCCAACTAAAGTTAGTTTGGTAGATAATAAAGGAAAAATCATCAAAGAATTGGGCGATGCAAAAACTATAGAACTTGAAAATTATAATTTGGCAAAAACAGAATTAATCAGAATTAAAAGTGCCGATGACTTATTTGATTTGCCAGCAATGGTTACTTGGCCCATAAATATGGATCCCGCTAAAAAGTACCCCATCCTAGTTAGCATTTACGGCGGACCAAATGCTGGCACTGTCATGGATGGCTGGAACTGGAATGCCAATCGTCAGTTCTATGCACAAGAGGGGTTGATTCAAGTATCGTTCGATCATCGTGCCAGCGGACATTTTGGTAAGGCTGGGGTAAATTATATGCACCGTAATCTTGGCTATTGGGAAATGGAAGATTATAAAACGATGGCGAAATGGTTTATTGCAAATGGGCATGCTGATTCCACAAAAGTTTGTATTACAGGATTTAGTTATGGAGGATATATGAGTTGTTATGCATTAACCTATGGTGCAGATGTATTTACGCATGCAATGGCAGGTGGTAGTGTGGTTGACTGGCATTTGTATGATAGTCATTATACCGAAAGATTCATGGACACCCCCGAAGAAAACCCGCAGGGATATAAAACAAGTAGTGTATTAACTTATGTTGACAGATTCAAAGGGGTGCTGCAATTGGTACATGGCACAATGGATGATAATGTGCATATGCAAAACAGTATTCAATTGGTAAATGCTTTGGAGGAAAAAGGAAAAGATTTTGAATTCATGTTGTATCCCGGTGGGCGCCATGGATGGGGTGGTGCGAAAGGAACGCATTTTGCGAATTTGAAAACCAAGTTTATTTATAAATATCTTTTAGAGAAACCCATCCCTAAAGGGGCTTTGAAATAAATTTTATCTGTGCTTTAACTAATCAAAAATAAAAGAGACAGCTATCTGGGCTGTCTCTTTTATTTATTTCGAATAAATTTTATTTTAGATTTTTCAGCATTTCTTTTACTGCTCTTTCTAGTTGCGTGTCTTTGCCAAATAATACATCATTGTATAGATTGTCTACATCAATGTCTGGATATACTTGTAAGTTTTCGGTAGGTCTGTTTTCCTTTCCGATTGTTGCAATCATGGGTATGCCAAAAACAATAGTTGGATCAATTTGTGTTTCCCACCACACTGCAGTTCCCGTACCAGGTACAGGTTTTCCAATTAAGGGCCCAATACCTATTTGCTTATATGCATATGGAAAAATGAAGGCATCGCTATAATTACTTTCACTCATGAGTACACAACTTGGTTTAACCCATTTGTTTTGAGGTTCATTTCCAGTGGCTTTAAAACCGTAAGGCGCAAAAAATAAGTAAGCTTTCCCATTTAGAAAAGTTACCAGATCATCGTGTAACCATCCACCACCATTGAATCTTGAGTCTACAATCAACGATTCTTTGTTTACATTTTTACCCATTACTTGTTCATACATTTCTCTGAAACTACCGTCGTTCATTGCTT
>JAYUFN010000024.1:0-2572 GCA_043738705.1 Bacteroidota bacterium | reverse complement strand
TTGTAATGGAATGCTGAATCACTGAGCGTTTTTTAATTTCTGGTACCCCCTCTTTATTAAAAAATGAAATTAAAACTAAGCCCATTATTATTGCGGGCGACTCCATCAATGCCATGATGGCTACCATTTGTCCATGAACAGTTAGTTGGTTTGATTCCAAATATGAAACCGCAGTTACAAATGTAACCGCACTAACAGAGCCATAGGCTGCGGCTATAGCACCTGCATCAAAAACATTTAATTTCCTCCTTAAAATAAAAAAGGAATAGATCGGTATTATTAATGAAATTAGAATTCCAAATATCATGGATAACAAGATCTCGCCTGTAAATGACTCGTGCGATAATTCTTGCCCGCCTTTGAATCCTATTGCAAATAACAAGTATAACGAAATAAACTTTGATGAATTTGTTGGAATCTCCAAATCACTTTTTACATACACTGCTATGATGCCAAGCACAAAAAATAGTAAAGCTGGATTAGTAAGATTTTCTGTTAGTAAGTTAATATTCATTAGGAAGTTGATTAGTTTTCTGAGACTGACAAAGCAATAGTTGCGTTAATGATTATGCGCTGTTTATTTAGGCCTACTTCTGTAATGAACTCATTTATTTTTTTTAAAGTGGTTTTCAACTCAGCAATTTTATCTAGCGAATTTTTATCTTCTTTTCCAAACCGCTCTTTCGAGCTAAAGTTTTTCATCTCATGGAATCGGATTTTTGTAAGGTATAAATTCACTAGTACCTCTCTGGCTTCTATATCAGAGAAATCGCCTTCAATTAGTGAGACTTTTTCAACTTTATTCATTTTATTGACATTTTTAGTTACTGCCCTTGTCCCAAAGAATAGCCTGCTCTTCCATCAAAGCTGTAAAGGTTTTCGGTCTTAATACTGTCGATATCTTCTGTAATAGCTTGTTGTAAAAGCGATACGATATTTGACTTTGTTATTTCAGAGCCATCTGCTGTTTGAAATCTACATCTCCAGTGGTCTGTGCAGAATGTTTCTTTAAACCCATCGGGCCATACTTTTATTCCTCTATTAGTAATGATGTTTAATTTGACATTGCTATTATTTTCTAGTTTCTTTATTTTATGGGCCAATTCATTTGGATCAGTACCATTCCAGTGAACAAAAATATCCACCCCCAATAATATTTTTTTAGCAGGGGGTTTGCGTTTATATTTTGGTAAGTTTAATGCAGTTAGGTTCTTATAAATTACAGGTTTGAGAAGGGAAGGCTTTTTTCCTAAGTTCGCTATTACTGCTTGGGTAAATTCTTTGGTGCTAACTTTTTGTTTGCTAGTTCCTTCCTTGAAAATATCGTTAGTATGAATCCCCTTTTCTATTGTTTTGAGCCAAGCATTTTGCACTTTTTCAGCCACTTTTACTTGTCCTATATGATTGAGCATTAAGATGGCTCCCTGCAATAAACCTGAGGGGTTAGCTATATTTTGTTTTGCAATTGTAGGTGCGGATCCATGTATTGCTTCAAACATTGAACATTCTTCGCCAATATTTGCAGATCCAGCCAATCCCACTGACCCTGTTATTTGTGCGGCTATATCACTTAGCACATCACCATATAAATTTGGCATTACAAGTACATCAAATGTTTCTGGGGTATCGGCCATTTTAGCTGCACCAATATCAATGATCCAATGTTCGTTTTCTATTTCCGGATAATCTTTTGCGATCTCATCAAATATCTGATGAAATAAACCATCGGTCTGCTTCATAATATTATCTTTTGTAAAACAGGTTACTTTTTTGCGGTTCTGAAGTTTCGCGTATTCAAAAGCGTAACGAATAATTTTTTCGCAACCTGGGCGGCTAATTAGTTTTAAACACTGTACTACCTCATCGGTTTGTTGATGTTCTATACCAGCATATAAGTCTTCCTCATTTTCTCTTACAATCACTAAATCCATAACTGGATGCTTTGTGCTTACAAAAGGATGAAGGCTCATACATGGCCTTACATTGGCATATAAACCAAGGAATTTTCGTGTGCTAACATTTAAACTTTTATATCCACCACCTTGAGGGGTAGTAATTGGGGCTTTCAAAAACACTTTATTTTTTCTGATAATTTCCCAAGCATCCTGCGAAATTCCAGAAGTGTTACCTGCCAAGTATACCTTTTCTCCCACTTCAATTTCATCTATTTCAATTTGAGCACCTGCCGCAAACAAGATGGCTAATGTGGCATCCATAATTTCAGGACCAATACCATCTCCCTTTGCTACTGTAATTCTTGTCATTGCTTTTTTATTTTTTTGATGCCACAAAATTGCATTTTAAATACATAAATAAACATTTATCTTTGTTATGAAAACCATAAATATAATTTATGAATTACACGCTAAACCAATTACAAATATTTTTAAAAATCGTTCAACAGCAAAGCGTTACTAAGGCTTCAGAAGAATTGCATCTAACACAACCTGCGGTTTCTATTCAATTAAAAAATTTTCAGGACCAGTTTGATATTCCCTTGACAGAAGTGATTGGGAGAAAGATCTTTATCACAGATTTCGGAAGAGAAATTGCGGAAGCGGCTGAAAATATT
>JAYUFN010000023.1:0-2573 GCA_043738705.1 Bacteroidota bacterium | reverse complement strand
GGTCAATTTGCGTGGTTTTTCCAGTTCATCTAACAACAACACTTTTGTGTTACAAGCTAATGCAAAAGCAATAATAAATTTTTTCTGTTGACCAAATGAAAGTGTATTTAATTTACCCTCCTCATTCACTTCAAGTTGTTTTAAATAATCGAAAAACTGTTCGTCATTAAAATTTGGATAAAATGGAGCGAACAATTTTTTATATTCCTGCATGGTTAATGGTGGAACATTTACCTCTTCTGGAATTAAATAAATAGTTTCTAAAAAAGCCGGTAATCGTTTCTTGGGTGTGTATCCATTTACCGTAATACTTCCGCTTAATGGGAATAAAAGGCCTATGAGGTTTTTTAGGAAAGTAGATTTCCCAGCTCCATTTTTCCCTAACAATCCATAGATACTGCCCTCTGCAATTATTAGGCTTAGATCTTTATACAATAATTTCTTTTTACTGTATCCAAATGACAAGTTTTCAATTTGTATCATAAGTGTATTAGCTATCTAGTACACTACTAAAATACATATATATATCTTACACCGCCAAATATTTTACTTTTTAAAAAGATCTGTAAGTACCTTATTTAGGTATTAGCCCACTGTTTAAACTTAAGAATGTCAAGTATTTTGCATCAAATACTTGACAAATAGATCTTAAATCACCCATTTATTCGCCAAAATTTTTATAATAATTTAACATTTTTGCATGAATTTTAAATTACAATTCATTCATATTATCCTATCTTTGTATCAAAGAATTAGTTATGGCCAAGCTAGAGGAACTCAAAAAAAGGCTAAGACCTGGCAAAGTGTACCGCCGAGAAGACCTATCAAAATGGTCCACCTCAGTAGATCGGCATCTTCAGGAATTAGTGCTTGATGGGAAGCTGGAAAAGCTTTCCCAAGGGCTATACTATTCTCCTAAACAAAGCGCTTTTGGCAAAACACCACCAGATGAACAAGAAATGCTTGAGGGATTTTTAAAGACTGATCGATTTTTAGTTACTTCCCCTAACCTCTATAACAGTTTAGGCTTAGGCACTACCCAATTATACAACAAGCGAGTAGTTTATAACAACAAGCGCCATGGCCTGGTAAAACTTGGCAACCGCGAATATCAGTTTCATTTTAAGCTTGATTTCCCGAATACGCTCAGCAAAGAGTTTCTAATGGTTGATTTAGTCAATAACCTCGAATCACTTGCTGAGGATTCCAAGCAGGTTTTGGCAAAAGTTGCAGATAAAGTAACTACTTTAGATCAACGTAAATTGAACCTAGCCGTAAAGCGTTATGGCCATGTAGCCACTAAAAAAATATTTGCATCACTTTTACATCAAAGTCTCTAATGGCTTATCTCCACGAACATAAAGATTTCAAATCCCTTCTTGATATCGTTGCAGATGAAATGGGCATTGAGGCGGGGTTGGTGGAAAAGGATTATTGGATTATGCATACCCTGTATGGTCTTAAAAAGCAGGGATTTCAATTTGAGCTAAAAGGCGGAACATCCCTTTCAAAAGGATTTCAGATCATTGATCGCTTTTCTGAAGACATCGATATACATATCTCCCCTGATCCCAAATTGAATGTAACTGAGGACCCGCGCAAGATCAAACAAAGTCATATTGATTCAAGGGCAACCTTTTTTGAGTGGTTAGTCAAAAACATTCAGATCGATGGCATCATTTCCCAGGAAAGAGATCATGAGTTTGACAATACTACTTTTACCTCAGGAGGCATTCGACTGTACTACGAAAATAAAGTTGATAAAGTAGAAGGTACCAAAGAGGGGATTTTATTGGAAGCCGGATTTGACACTGTTACACCTAACAGTAAACTCACTATAAGTTCCTGGGCATTAGAAAGGGCCAAGCAGACTGATGGTATAGAATTTACTGACAATACCGCAGTAGACATTATTTGTTATGATCCGGGATATACTTTTGTCGAAAAACTACAAACGATAGCCACTAAATACCGGCAAGAACAAACTGATGGTATAATTCGTAAAAATTATATGCGCCAATATTACGATTTGCATTGTTTGCTGAATACCAATCAGGTACAAGAGTTTATCAAAACAGAAGCCTATCAAGTACATAAGAAGGCACGATTCCCAAAAGCAGACTATGCAATACCAATCTCAGAAAACCAGGCCTTTTTACTTTCTGATCCAGACCAAAGAGCAGCTTTTCAAAAGCGATATCTAGATACTTCTAAATTATACTACAAGGGGCAACCTGAGTTTGAGGAACTCTTAACAACTATCCAGAAATACATTCATTTATTGTAAACTGGCACAGTAAACCGTTTATCAAACTATTTTATTTGATACAATTTGGTTAACTTTGCCTTGTTCAAATGAGTACAAAAGCTATCCAATTTGACAAGTTCTTTACTATATTTTATAAGGTATGCAAATCGGTATACATCGGTTTAAACACTCCAGAGAATTAAGCTATATCAGCATCTTGGCAATAGGGTTCGAGTCCCAGCCAGATCACAAACCAGTAAAAATAGACCGCTTAAACGTTGAGTTTGAGCGGTTTTTTTATGTTTTGGTGTCAAAAGTTGGTGTC
>JAYUFN010000022.1:0-7150 GCA_043738705.1 Bacteroidota bacterium | reverse complement strand
ACTAGGACAAGTAAATGTGGCAATTTTTGTATTGGTATTATATTGCAGCGTATCTGTAATTACTTTGTATTCGGGGTCTATTAGTTTTACATTCCTTTTGAAAAGTACATCTTTCGTATCGCCATAATAATATCCTTCGGTGCTGGTAAGTACTGTTTTTTTATCTACTAACTTGCCTCCATTTCTGTATACCCCAATTTTCAGCGTAACATCATATTCCAGATCGTCGGTAGTTAGGATGCCCTTGCCATCAGTTAGTTTTACCTTAGTCTTTAAATACGCTTTTTTTTCTTTCCCCAAATATTTGAGATATTGCGCATAGGTATGAACACTATCTGCATCGTTAATGTGAACATTGCCATAAGCCTCTAGCATATTTTGAACACTATTTAGAACGATACTATCAGCATAGATCCAAGTGCTTTCCTGCTTTAAAACAACATCACCACTTTTATCACCTGCAAGCGATATCAGATTTGTAGCACTATCTACTTTTACAGCGCTATATCTAAGTGCTTTCAAAATAAATATCTGCTTACCCGGTACAACAGTGTCTACAAGATTTCTTTGCGACATAGCCGCTATTCCTGTAACTAACAGGATGGTGGTTAATATACATTTTAGGATCCAACTCATTTCTGAAGAGTCTTGGAAGAATCATTTAAAGGCGCCATCAAAGGTCCGCTTTTCTCTTTTTTTCCAAATACAGATACTTGTACATAACGCTTAGGATGTACACGAAAATCATCTAACAAAATATTCGCACTTAGCATTGTATTGTTCAAATTATTATAAAGCGTTTTGTCGTTCACTAACATACCCAACGATCCTTCCTTTGAATCAACTTTTACCAATAGTATATTTAGTTTATCAAGAGCTGCTTTTAATTGAGTAACACTACCCTTTATATCGGAATGCGAAAACTGCTCTGTGGTTTTTTCAATATTTGTCAATGTGTTACTAACCTTATCATTATTATCTGACAAGTTTTTAGTGAAGCTATTTAAATTATTCATCGACTGGGTGATGGTGCCTGATTGCTGATTCAATAATTTTTCGATTGAAGCTGCAGATCCAACTAGACTAGCAGTAGTGGTATTCATATTTGCAATTACCTGTTGCAAATTATTTTTGGTAGCGGGGTCGAATACAGTATTGATATTTTTTAAAACACCATCAAGTGTTTGAATGGTCTGTTTCAATTGGTCTCCTACAGGTCCGAGTTTACTCATTACTTGTCCAATCATTCCCGGATCAGATGCTGTTAAAATGGTATCTCCGGTCATCATTCCTTTTGTAGAATTACCTAAGCGAATATCAATACTGGGGGTACCTAATAAACTTTCTTTAATGATTGCCACTGAGTTGCTTGGAATCATATAATAATCCTTCAACTTGATGGTTACTAAAATAGATGAAAGCGCCTTATCGGTATTCTCTATTTCAAAAACGGAACCCACTTGGAAACCATTGATATAAACTGGATTAGACACCATGATCTCTTTAGTATCGATGTATTTCGCATAAATAAAGTGACCAGTTTTGAACAATGTTTTTCCCCGAATGAAATTATATCCGAGTATCAGTAAGGTGATTGCAATAGCAGTTAAAGCACCAACCTTGGTTTCGTTTGATATCTTCATATTAGCAAAACTAAGGGTTCTTGGTCTGAAGGAATCAGGAACTAGCTGTTAAAAATTAACAGAATCAGTTTAATCCTTTATTTATTGCCTAACGACATTTGTTTTTCCAAAGAATATTTATATCGTTTTAGGGATCTAATAATTACTTCACAGATCTCTCTTTGTCCATCTTCGCTATTCAAATAGTCCTCTTCTTCTGGGTTTGAAATAAAACCGGTTTCAACAAGTACGGCTGGCATCGCAACTGCCTGTAATACCCAAATGCCTTTTTGTCTTTGTTGAGCTTGACGGCTGATTCGCCCTACTTTTTGAAATTCTTCTTCAATGGTTAGTGCAAGGTTTGCACTTCGTTGAAAATATTGTTGGGTTTTAATGCTCGAAATCATCATTTTAGTTGGGTCGTTTGGATTATAGTCTTTCAGCTCTTTTGCAGAAGCGCTGTCCATATATAGATCCATGTTTTCACTGAGGGCTTCTTTCTTCGCGTCTGTTTTGCCTACTCCATAAATAAATGTTTCGGTACCTTTTGCTGGGCTAGGTGTTGTCCAATGATTATAATCCGTTACAATTCGAGTTGCCTTCTTTCTTTTTTTACCCTTCCCTTTATAATAAGTTTCTGTATGGTGGCCAACTACTTCTTTATGATAGATTGGCGACGCATCGTTTACATGGATACAAACAAAGAGGTCGCCTCTGGCCTGATTGGCTAGATTGGCTTTTTCAATTACTTTATCAAAAACATCTGTTCTTCTCGTCATTACAATTTCCACATCCGACATTTCTTCGTGCAACATTTGTTCGAGTTTTAATGAAACTGCTAGCGCAATATCTTTCTCGTTCGAATATTTACCATGTGCTCCGCCATCTGAGCCGCCGTGCCCAGGGTCGATCACAATTTTTCTGAGTGCTTGTTTAGGTTGAGGCTTTTCTTTGTATTGAACAAAAGACATTCCTATAAACCAACAAAAGCTTAACAGTATTAAAGTAGTTATGTATCTCCTCATCATATCAATTCGTTAAAGGATTTTCCTCACTAACCATTTTACAGCACGAAGGCCTTATTTTTGTTAGTAGAACTATGAACAAACTGTACAAATTTAACGTAAAAACTCTCCTTGCTATTGTCGTAGTGGGTTATTTGTTGATATTAACAATTCGTACAAATGCTGCAAATAGCCGTTATAATCTATATTTTCTAGTATCTAAACCGCTGTATGATACGATTCCTTTATCTGAAAATAAAAAAAATCCGTTAGAAAAGGAACTGGGTGATTCCATTATAAAAGATACTGTCCCCAAAATTGATACCCTAATCATTTCTAAAGATTCAATTGACGCCCCTGTAAAATATAACGCCGACGATTCGGGAGTTTTGATTGTAAATACCAAACAGTTTTATTTATACGGGAAAGCTAAAATGGATTATAAGGATATGAAATTGGATGCGGCCACCATTAAATATGATCAACAAACGCAAGAGATCAAAGCATTTGGTGGAACAGATACGTCAAACACCCCGTTAAATAAACCTCATTTCGATCAGGGACAAACAAAAACAATTAGTGATACAATCGCATTTAATACTAAGACAGGTAAAGCTTTTATACAAAACACTTTTTTACAAGAGGGAGAAATTTATGTAAATGCTCAGAAGCTTAAAAAAATTAATGCTAACGAAGCTTTTGCCAGAAGGGCTCGTTTCACAACTTGTAATTTGGATACCCCACATTTTGCTTTCCGGACTGCTAAAATGAAAATAATTAATAATAAAATCGGAGTTTCAGGTCCTGCTTTTCCTGAATTTGAAGGCGTGCCGATGCCAATAGGAATTCCTTTTGGATTGTACCCTCTGAGTATGGGGCGACATTCCGGAATTTTAGCACCATCTTTTATTACCAGTGAAGATTTTGGGGTGGGGCTCGAAGGATTAGGATATTATAAAGTAATCAACGATAATTTAGATTTTACGGGCAAGGCAAATTTGTACTCTTATGGAGGATGGCTAATCAATATGAACTCGAAATATATCAAGCGCTACAGGTATTTGGGGAATTTAAATATTACTTTCCAGAATTCTAAATCACTAAACAAAACTGGTAATACATTGGAGGAGTTTACTACTTCGAAATCTTATATGATTAACTGGAGTCATAGTAGCGATACAAGATCAAGGCCAGGTACAAGTTTTGGGGCGGCTGTAAATTTTGGGAGTACCAAATTCAATAAATATTTATTAAATAATCCGTATCAAAACTATAATAACCAGTTGAGTTCTTCTATCAACTATGCAAAGGACTGGAGAGGAAAATACAATTTAAGTTTGAATGCAAATCATAATCAAAATAGTGTGACTGGGTTGGTGAATTTGAATTTGCCAACTGCCAATTTTAATGTCATCACTTTTTATCCATTCCAGAAAAAAGAAACCATTGGAGCTGCGAAATGGTTTGAAAAAATTGGTGTAGGGTATAGTGGTAATTTGCAGAATCAGCTTTCCTTTTATGATACTGCATTTAGTTTAAAAAAAATGCTAGATACGGTACAATGGGGAGCACAGCACAATGTGCCTATTACCCTATCATTGCCTTCTCTTGGTCCAATTACTATATCTCCAAGCGTTTCTTATGAAGAGCGTTGGTATGGTCAGCGAAATTTTAAATCCTGGGATACAACTAGGAATAAAGTAGATACGGTTATTCAAAAAGGGTTTTATACAGCTAGACAAATGTCGTTTGGTATAGGAATCAATACCAGGATTTTTGGTACTTATAGTTTCAATAAATCAAGTTGGCTTAAAAAAATAAGGCACGAAATACGACCTACTTTATCTATCAACTATAAGCCAGATATGGCTAAACAATATTTTTATACAACTAAGGTTGATACAACAGGTAGAAAGGTACGATTCTCCCAATTTGATGGAGGCATTATGGGATCATTTTCGGAAGGTAAATTTGGCGGGATGGGGTTTGGAGTCGACAACTTATTAGAGATGAAAGTGGTTGATAAAACCGATTCAACTGGTAAAGCTACCAAAAAGGTAAAACTGATTGACGGCTTTGGATTTTCGTCGAATTACAATTTTATGGCTGATAGTTTTGCTTTAGGAAACTTTAATCTATATGCCAGAAGTACCCTATTCGAAAAAATTAATATTACTGCTAATGCCAATCTTGATCCATACAAAGTAGATAGTAAAGGCTATCGCTTAAGTGAATTATTATTCGATCCTGCGCACTTTAGAATTGGAAGAATAACTAGCGCGAACCTTGCAATTTCTACGTCGTTCAAGAGTAAAACAAAAGATGATAAAGCAGGGAAGACAACTAAAGAAATCCCTATCGATCCATTTATGACACCCGATGAACAGCAACGGCAATTGCAGTTTGCAAGGGCTAATCCAGCTGAGTTTACAGATTTCAATGTGCCTTGGTCATTAAGCTTTTCTTATTCTTTAAATTATACTAGAACAATCAAACCCGATTATAGTGGATTTGCAAGTAATATTTATTCTTCAGTGAACTTTAATGGAGATTTTACACTAACGCCAAAATGGAAAATGGGGGGTACCGGTTATTACGATTTCAATACTGGTAAAATACAACAGATCAGCATGTTTATTACAAGAGAAATGCATTGTTGGCAATTAGCAATCAATGTAACTCCAGTTGGGTTGTATCGTTCTTTTAATATTACGCTTAATCCAAAATCAGGCATCCTTCGTGATTTGAGAATTAATAGAAGTAGGACTTTCTCGAACTACTAATTGCAATAAAAATAAAAAAGAAAATTCCTTTTTATTCGTTAGCTACGTAGTAGTCTTTTATGATACCAAAAACTTTGTCTCTTAATTCTTTAGAGGTTAATCCTTTTGGCGAAATAGGATCTAAGAAATGAATCTCAACAGGGTGGGGCAATAGCCAAAAACCTTTGTCAGCCGGCATCGCTTTCTTTGTGTGCAAAATTACTCCAGGAATGATTTCGGTATTTGTATCAACGGCAAGTTTAAATGCACCATCATAGAATTGTTTCAATGGCTCAATCGATTTATTTCGAGTGCCTTCAGGAAATATACACATATGAAACCCTTTTCTGAGAGCGGCTTTCATGTCTTCAAAACTTTTTCTTCTACTCGCGTCACTATTGCGGTCAACTAAAACTGAGCCTCTGGCATAATAAAAACCAAATAATGGAATTTTAGTAAATTCTTTTTTTGCAATGGTTTGATTTGGGCCAGGAATAAATGGTGCTGATAGAGGAACATCCAATAATGCATTATGGTTACAAGTAACGATATAAGTTTTACCCTTTTCAAATTTCTCCTTTCCTTTTACCGTAACTGGACACCCCACCATGTGTAACCAAGTCCATTGCCATCCTCTTGAAATGCTAATAAACCACCACATCCCTTTTGGATCTTTAATTAATTTCGTAAGTAATGATGGGATGAGAATGATTAAGAAGGTTCCTACAAAGCTAATTAAACCCCAGAAAGCCCAGATTCTTGCAAATTGGGTGATTAAAATTCCGCTTTTGTGATTCTTTTTTTTCATGGGTTTAGTTATATTGATTTTTTGTCAGAACATTCGCAAATAATCATTTTCGAATGGTAACAATATTTATGATGACTTATTTCATAGCGATTCATTATAAATCAGCGACAATATCTTAATGGTCTTTCAAAAAATTTAACTTGAGCCTAAACTCCAATCAATCGGTTCGAATCCTTTTTTCATTAAATATTCATTTGCTTTACTAAAATGCTTGCAACCAAAAAAGCCTCTTTCGGCACTAAACGGTGAAGGGTGTGCCGCTTTAAGAATGAGGTGTTTAGAAGAGTCAATTAACCCCTCTTTGTCTTGTGCAAATTTTCCCCATAATAAAAAAACCAGATTATTTTTTTCTTCGGATAACTTTCTAATTACGTAGTCGGTAAACGGTAACCATCCAATTTGAGCGTGACTGGCAGGTTCATTAGCTCTTACTGTTAAGCTTGCATTTAATAAAAGTACTCCTTGTTCTGCCCAAGGGGTAAGGTCGCCGCTTTTAGGAATCTTCAAGCCGATATCGGAACAAAGCTCTTTAAAGATATTTTGAAGAGATCTGGGAATTGGTATGCCGATTGGGACAGAAAAGCTCAATCCATGCGCTTGGCCAGCTCCGTGATAAGGATCCTGACCCAAAATCACAAGTTTTACTTTTGTAAAAGGTGTTTTTTCAAAAGCATAAAAAATTTTATTTCCAGCTGGATAAATCTGGGTATTGGTAGCCTTTTCGGCTTTCAAGTGTTCAATAATTTGCAAAAAATAGGGGTTCTCGAAACTTTCTTTCAATAGTTTTTTCCAACTTTCTTCAATTTTTACTGACATTATTGTAATTGGTTTTGGCTGCAAACTAATTAAAATTTATTTTTGCGGCCCTTCAATACAGGAATCCCTGTAAAAGGTCCGATAAATTAGCTGGATAGAGCATCCCGATCTTAATCGGGAAGGTCATTGAAAGAATGG
>JAYUFN010000021.1:0-7161 GCA_043738705.1 Bacteroidota bacterium | reverse complement strand
GAGCCGCCAGTGGCAGACCCACATAACCCAAGCCGATGATTCCGATTTTAATAGACATGGATAAAGATAAGAAGAAGTGAAGAGTGAAGAGTGAAGAGAGGAGAATAAGATGATAAAGTTGAGAGTTAAAATTTAAACATAAAGCAACAACAACAAGCGTCTCATTTTATGGAGCAAACAATTGAAAACGTAAAATCTGTGGAAGCATTATTACAAAAGCGTCCATTAATTATTTCCGGTCCTTGCAGTGCCGAGACCGAAGAGCAAGTTGTGAATACTGCTATGCGTTTAGCCGCAACCGGAAAAGTTGATATCCTGCGAGCAGGTATTTGGAAACCTCGTACGCGTCCTGGAAGTTTTGAAGGCATCGGAACCAAAGGGTTGCCTTGGTTACAACAAGCCCGCAAAGCTTCAGGGTTGCCAGTAGCAGTGGAAATAGCAACTGCTAAACAAGTGGAAGACGCCCTACACTTTGGTGTGGATGTTTTATGGATCGGAGCACGTACAACTGTTAATCCATTTAGTGTTCAGGATATTGCTGATGCATTACGAGGTGTGGATGTTCCTGTTTTAATTAAGAATCCAATCAATCCGGATTTGGAACTTTGGATCGGTGCAATGGAGCGTGTACAAAAAGCCGGGATTAAAACTGTTGGCTTGATACACCGTGGATTTAGTTCTTATGGTAATACAGAATATCGGAATGCTCCAATGTGGCATTTGGCAATCGAAATGAAACGCCGCTATCCTGGAGTATTGATGATCAACGATCCTTCACATATTTGTGGAAACAGAACCAATTTGCAAGACGTTGCACAAACTGCTATTGACCTTGATTTTGATGGGTTGATCATTGAAAGCCATATCGATCCTGATAATGCTTGGAGTGATGCTAAACAGCAAATCACACCAGAAGTTTTAGGTGAATTGATTGGTAATATCCGTTGGAGAAAAGAAGATATTGCCTCTGAAGAGTATCATGCTAACCTAGAAAAATTACGTCAGCAGATTAATAATTTGGATGATGAATTGATGCAAATCTTGAGTCAGCGTATGAAAATTGCTGAAAAAATTGGACAATACAAGAAAGAAAACAACATCACAATACTTCAAACAAACCGCTGGAATTCAATTCTAGAAAGAGCGTTTACGAAAGGTGAAAAATTAGGATTAAGTAAGGAGTTTGTGACAAAGTATTTTGATGCAGTTCATATGGAAAGTATTACGCACCAGAATAAGATTATGAATTCATAATTTTTTATCCCTCAATACGTTCAGGTAATCCATATTTCATGCGTAAAAAAAGTTTTACATTTTCGAATAGTATAGTTGACTATTATTTTGGAGCAGACTTTTTATATCTCGAAAAGCTGGTATCAAAAGAGCAGGCTGTAGTAATTACTGATGAACACATTTTCGATAAGCATAAGAAGAAGTTTAGGGGCTGGAATACCATTGTGTTAAAGCCCGGCGAAGCCTATAAAGTACAGCAAACAGTTGATGTAATTATTGATCAGTTAATTGCTTTTGGTGCGGATAGAAAAACTACTTTAATTGCTGTTGGGGGAGGTGTAATTACGGATATCACTGGCTATGTGGCGGGTATTTATATGCGAGGTATCAAGTGCGGATTTGTTCCCACTACTTTATTAGCAATGGTTGATGCTTCGATTGGTGGAAAGAATGGAATTGATGTAGGATTGTATAAAAATATGGTTGGATTAATTCGTCAGCCACAATTTCTTTTATACGACCCTAGTTTTTTAAAAACATTGCCGAAGGAAGAATGGCAAAACGGATTTGCAGAAATTATCAAACATGCCTGTATCAAGGATCCTGCAATGTTTGAACTGTTACAACAAAATACGCTGGCAGGGTTTAAAAAAGATCCAAAACTATTGTCGAATATGATTGAGCGCAATGCGATGATCAAGACCAAAGTTGTGGTGCATGATGAATTTGAACAAGGAGATCGGCAGCTATTGAATTTCGGACATACACTTGGGCACGCAATCGAAAATATGTACGAGTTAAGTCATGGTCAAGCTATCAGCATTGGAATGACTTATGCTTCTATGATATCTGTTCAGATCAAGGGCTTTACTGAGGCAGAATCTGTAATTGCATTATTAGCAAAATATGGGCTTCCTACTTTCGCGGATTTTGATAAGAAGAAAGCTTTCAAAACTTTGCAAATGGATAAGAAAAAAGTAGCAGGAAGTATTAATTATATTCTTTTACAAAAAATCGGCAAGGCAGTTATACAGCCATTGACTTTTCTGGAGTTGGAAGCTATTTTAAAACAGTTTTAATTTTCCAAAGGATCTATCCGTATGATTGTAACCATTGAACCTTCTGTTATTTCAGGCGAATTATATGCGCCAGCCAGTAAGAGTAGTATGCAAAGAGCATGTGCCGCTGCCCTACTAACCAATGGGATTACAACAATCACTAATCCCGGAAAAAGTAACGACGATCTTGCGGCATTAGATGTAATACAAAAGCTTGGTGCTAGTGTAGAAATAAAAGATTCTCATACCATACAAATAAGTTCAAAGGGAATTTTTCCAACCAATAAAGAAATCAATTGTGGAGAAAGTGGTTTAGGTGTAAGGATGTTTACTCCTATCGCTGCATTAAGTAATGAAGCCATCACTATTAATGGAACTGGATCTTTACGCACAAGACCTATGAACTTTTTTGATGAAATTCTTCCTCAACTAGGAGTTTTTATTCAATCAAATGGTGGGAAACTTCCATTGCAGATTCAGGGCCCCTTAAAGCCTGCTAATATTGAAGTGGATGGTTCTTTAAGTTCTCAGTTCCTGACAGGGTTATTGATGGCTTATGCTGCTGCTGGTGCGAATGCTGTAACGATTACTGTTAAAGATTTAAAGAGTAAACCTTATATCGACCTGACGCTCCAAGTTATGAAATATTTTGGCTGGGAAGTAACTCATGAAAATCATGAACAATTCCATTTCAATATTACGCTAAACCCTAATTCGGAAAAACTAATTGCTTATACAGTTGAAGGAGATTGGAGTGGGGCTGCTTTTTTATTAGTAGCCGGTGCAATTGCTGGAAATATCGTTGTGAAAGGGTTAGACGTATTTTCAACACAGGCCGATAAAGCAGTTTTACAAGCACTCATTGATTGTGGATCTAACATTTCAATACAGCCGGATCGAATCGAAATAGGCCCGATGCCCTTGAAAGCATTTCACTTTAACGCAACTGATTGCCCCGATCTGTTTCCTCCATTGGTTGCATTAGCAGCATTTTGTGAGGGAACAACTGTAATAGAAGGGGTAGAAAGGTTAAAACATAAAGAAAGTAACCGAGCTTTGACTTTACAAGATGAGTTTGGTAAATTGGGCATTGAAATTGTGTTACAAGCCAATCTGATGCTAATAAAAGGGGGTACAGGAATAGGTACTGCTAAAGTTAACTCAAGACATGATCACAGAATTGCAATGGCATGTGCTGTTGCTGCATTGAAAGCTAATGGTAATGTTCAAATTGAGGAGGCAGAGGCAATCAATAAGTCGTATCCCAATTTTTATAAACATTTAGAATTATTGGGAGCAAAAATAAAAATTCATAACACTTAAAAATTATTGTTTTGAATAGTTTTGGACGCATATTCCGCATTCATATTTTTGGCGAATCGCATGGCGAAAGCGTGGGTTTGAATATTGATGGTTGTCCTGCAGGGTTGCCACTATCGATGGATGATTTTATGGAAGATATTAAGCGTAGGCAAGGAGGTTCTCAAAAAGGAACAACCCCTCGAAAAGAAGATGATCTTCCTATTTTTAAAAGCGGCCTATTTAATGGGATCACTACTGGGGCACCTATCACGATACTTTTTGAAAATAATAATACGAGGAGTAGCGATTATGAAAAATTAAGAGCTGTTCCACGCCCGGGTCATGCCGACTTTACCGCACACGCAAAGTTTGGCGGCTATGAAGATTATAGAGGAGGTGGGCATTTTAGCGGCAGGTTAACTGTTGCCCTCGTAGCAGCAGGGGTAATTGCAAAAAAGCTTTTAAAAACGTATCAGGGCGCAAATACAGATGAAGTAAATATTCATTCAACAATTCTCGAAATTGGGGGAGAGCGGGATTTAGAAAAGGGACTCGATAAAGCAATTGCGGCAAAAGATAGTATTGGTGGAATTGTTGAATGCAGAGTTACTGGCTTGCCCGTTGGATTAGGAGAACATTTTTTTGATTCAGTAGAATCGTTGATCAGTCATGCGGTATTTGCAATACCTGCAGTTCGAGGCGTTGAATTCGGAACAGGGTTCGCTGCTGCAAAAATGTTTGGAGTGGAACATAATGATGCCATTGAAAGTGCTAATGGAAAAACAACTACCAATCACGCCGGAGGAATTGTAGGTGGATTTACTAATGGAAATGAATTGGTCTATCGCATTGCAATTAAGCCAACCTCTTCTACTCCCAAGGAACAACAAACATGGAACTGGGAAACTAATGAAATTGAGCCCTTCACTGTTAAAGGTCGACACGATTTATGCATAGCCTTACGTGTTCCTGTAATTTTAGAAGCAATTACTGCAATGGTTTTGACAGACCTGATGTTAATTGATCAAAAAATTAATCGGGTGTTGTAAGAAATCAAAATAAACTTAAAACCTAAAAATGGAATCAGATTTTGTATATCATGTTACTTCGCAACAAAAATGGGCGGAGGCACAAACGAAGGGACAATTTGAGACTGACTCACTCGCTACTGAAGGATTTATCCATTGCAGTACAGCGGCACAAGTACCTGGAGTATTAGCACGTTATTATAGTGGACAGAACGATCTAGTAAAATTAAAAATCCAAAAAGATAAAGTAGATCGCCCTTTGATATTTGAATTGGCAGGGTCTATTAATGAAGTGTTTCCACATATACATGGGACTATTAATTTAGATGCAATTGTTGAAGTAACTAAAATCTAATTAAAATACACCAATGCCAAATTAGTGCTAGCATTCCGCGTCTTCTTTATGATTTGTTTGACTAGTATATTGGGTTTACTCCTACATAATTAGCAGGAGTAATTGCTTTCAATTCTTTCTTTAATGCAGCTGATATTTTTAGTCCGGTAATGAAACTATGAATGGCTTGCTTATCAATTTTATTATTTCCTCTGGTAAGATCTTTTAAAGCCTCGTAAGGGTTCGGATAATTTTCGCGACGAAGTATTGTTTGAATTGCTTCTGCAACAACAGCCCAGTTATTGTCTAAATCTTCTTTCAATTTCGCCTCATTCAGTACCAGTTTATTCAAACCTTTCTCCAATGATTTTAAAGCGATGGAAATATGTGCAACCGGTACACCAATATTTCTTAGAACAGTAGAATCGGTAAGATCTCTTTGAAGGCGACTAATCGGAAGTTTCGCTGAAAGATGCTCTAACAAAGCATTTGCCATACCTAAATTGCCTTCTGCATTTTCAAAATCAATTGGATTTACTTTATGCGGCATCGCTGAAGAACCAACTTCACCGGCTTTGGTTTTTTGTTTAAAATAATCCATGCTGATATAAGTCCATAAATCTCTGCACAGATCAATTAAAATATTATTAATGCGTTTTAAACTGTCAAAGTGTGCAGCAAGGCTATCATAATGCTCAATCTGAGTTGTGAATTGCATCCTTTGTAAACTAAGCCTTGTTTCAACAAATTCGTTTCCTAATATAACCCAATTCTTCTTTGGGAATGCAACATGGTGCGCATTAAAATTGCCGGTGGCACCACCGAATTTGGCTGCATAGGGAATTTGAGAAAATAGCACAACTTGGTTACTTAAACGTTCAACATAAACCATAATCTCTTTACCTAATCTGGTAGGAGATGCTGTTTGACCATGTGTTCTTGCTAATAAAGAAATATCCTTCCAATCACGTGCAAGTTTTAGTAAATGGTTTTGAAGGTTGATGATACTGGGTAAATATTCAAACTCCATACAATGCTTCCAGCTGAGTGGAATGGAAGTGTTATTGATATCCTGTGATGTTAATCCGAAGTGAATCCACTCTTTTAAATTAGCGATGCCTAATTTATCAATTTGCTCTTTTAAAAAGTATTCCACAGCCTTCACATCGTGATTGGTAATAGATTCGATTTGTTTGATTTGCTGTGCGTCAGTAACGCTGAAATCTTCGGCTAACTTTTTGAGTGCGGCACGTGCCTTGATTGGTAATTTAAAGAACCGCTTATCTGCAAGAAAGAAAAAATATTCGATTTCAACCAAAACACGGTACTTGATCAATGCATATTCTGAAAAATATTCATCCAGATGATTTACCTGTTTACGATAACGACCGTCAATTGGAGAAATGGCTGTAAGGTTGTTAAGTTCCATGAATATTTGTTGTAAATGGTTTATTGTGTTTCTTTGCATGCAAACTTAACCGAATTGAACAAGAAGATACGCGTTGGAGCTGTAAGTTATTTAAATACTAAGCCACTTTTGTACGGAATTAAGCGTTCTGGCTTGATGGATAGGATTGAATTGATAGAAGAATATCCTTCCAAAATTGCAGCAATGCTCTTGAATGATGAAATAGATGTAGGATTGGTTCCAGTTGCCATTATTCCTAAAATGAAAGAATCTTATCTCATTACCGATTATTGCATTGGCGCGGTTAGAGAGGTTGCCTCAGTAGCATTGTTTAGTGAAGTGCCCCTTGACCAAATTCAAACTGTTTTATTGGATTACCAGAGTCGCACTTCTGTGAACCTAGCAAAAATATTGCTGAAAGAATTTTGGAGGAAAGAGGTAATACTGAACGATGCAAAAGAAGATTTTAGATCACATATAAAAGCAAATGTTGCTGGAATTGTAATTGGCGATAGGGCTCTTGAACAAAGTAAAATCTCAGCCTATAGGTATGATCTCGCAGCTGCTTGGATTGAGTTTACAGGACTCCCTTTTGTATTTGCCGCTTGGATTGCTAACAAGCCATTGGGAGAAGATTTTGAAGATGCTTTCAATAGGGCTAATGCTTATGGGATTAAACATATTGATGAAGTAGTAAATGAACTAGGACCTCAAAATTTTGATTTAAATCGGTACTACAAAGAAAATATCAGCTACGAATTAACCGATGAAAAAAGAAGGGGTCTAGCATTGTTTCTT
>JAYUFN010000020.1:0-2583 GCA_043738705.1 Bacteroidota bacterium | reverse complement strand
AAAACCCCAGCCTGTTCAATCGTAAGGATCGGCATTCCTGGACTAGCCATGCTTCCTGCATCCATCATTTTCTGACTTACAATTCCCGAGAAAGGCGCAGTTAATTGCGCATAACTCATCATTGCACTAATTTCATTACGCATTTGTTTGGCCGCTTCTAATCTTGATTTTGCAGAATTATATTGCAAATTGATATTGTCTAATTCTTTTGCCGAAGCACTTTGTTGTTTATATAAGTTGTTGAACCTTTCTTGATCTTTTTTAGCATTATTAAAAGATGCTTCTGCCTCAGTAATCATAGCATCGGTCTGAGCTCTTTTTGCTTTGATATCATCATTACTAATAGTAACCAATAATTGCCCCTTTTTTACATGTTCGCCTACTGTTACATTGATAGCAGTAATGAAGCCCATCATACGGGTACTTATATTCACTGTTTGCGATGCTTCAACTTGACCACTGAAATTGAGCTCCTTGCTGTTGTTCGATGACGGACTTGCAACCTGTACTAATATGGCACTATCAGTTGCAATTGCTTTTTCCTCCTTTTTCGATGAACAACTACTGATGATTGTTACTAAAATTAAACTGATTAAATAAATATTTCTTTTCATAAAATTTATATAGTAATGAGTGGATTTATTTGTTGAAAGAACTAGTTAGAAATTGTATATAGGCTTTTGTGATATTACTTGTTAGCAAAGCCTGTGCTTTTAAAAGTTGTTGTTGCGATAATTGAGTTGAAGCCATTAGCAAATCGGTTGTATTTACTAATCCTTGTTCGTATCTGTTTTGTAAAATGCGTAAAGCTTCGGATGCCTGTTCTATTGATTTTTCTTGTTGCTTTACTTCAAAAATTGCATCATTCAAATCGCGCAATGCCTTATTGAGTTCAACCTGACTCTGATCTTTTTGTTGAGTTAACTGATCTTTTAATTTATTGCGTTCGAGTGTTTGGGTAGTAATAGTATTTTTTGTTTTGTTACCGCTAAAGATGTCCCATGATAATTGAAGACCAGCTAAATAAGCATTTGCTCCAAAGCCTAACATTCTACTATCATTTAATTGATAAGAGCCAAAGGCGTTTAATCTGGGTAGGTAAGATTTTTTTGAAGAAGCAATGGCATAATCTGATGCTTCAATCGCTTTTTGCATCGCTAAAAAATCAGATCTTGAATCTGCAAGCTTAATACTATTGTCTGTAACATTTGAATTGCTTGGGCTTGGATCATTTACTTGATAGATCACACCTGTCGGTTGGTGCATTAGAAAACTTAGATAATCAGACGCGTTTTTGATATTCGAATTAGCTTTGGCAAGATTAGATTCTACCATCTTGATGTGTACTTCTGTATTTAGTACATCTGATTTCTGAATCAATCCTTGCTCAAAATGATCAGCAGCAAACTTGTTAACCGCTTTTGAAGTTTTGCTCGCTTCTTCTAAAACCTTCATAGCATCATAAGCAAATGCAAGTTGTAAGTATGCCTTCTGAACTTCAAAACGTATATACTCTTTAGTACGTTCGGTTTGAAACTGAAAAATTTCACTTTGTTTGGCAGCTGCCCTTTTTTGATACCACATATCCATATTGATAATGGGCTGCATTACATCCAATTTTGTAGTAAAATCAGGTGTCCCATTTGGATGGTTCAATAAATCCGGATTGAAGTCATTCATGGTGATCGACTTTTGCTGCAGTTTGAATCCAAAAGCATTTAGCGGGTTATTAGAACTCATTGCTGTGTAGCTAAAACCAACCTTTGGCAAATAAATGGCCTCTGTTTGTTTATATTTAGCACCTGCTATTTTCTCATCCATTTGTGCTAGCTGAATCGATTGGTTATTTTGTAAACTATTCGAAATGGCCTCATTCAGGCTTAAAAATCTGGTACTGTCCTGAGCTAAAAGCCTTGTGTCATATGCATTCAAGAGAATATTTGATAAAATTAATAATGGGATAATGATTCTTTTTATGTTCATGTATTTTTAATTTGCCACAAAAGTAGACTTGCGCAAATAACTCTACGGTAACATTAGTCACCCTGTATCTAAACAACCATTTTTAATTGAACAAATTTTCATTAGTCCCTTTTTCCTGATATAAATCATATTCTTCTGTGATGTTAGTTACTGAAGCAGAAATTCTAGCGAGAGAGCTTTGTATCGTAGTTAAAATTTTTATTAAATCAATTATATGAAAAGTCTCGTAATACTTGGCGCTGGAACTGCTGGAACCATGATGGCCAATCACTTGCGCAAAAAATTAAATAAAAAAGAATGGGAGATCAGCATTATTGATGAACGCAAAGAGCATCATTACCAACCCGGATATCTGTTTTTGCCATTCGATATTTATCAGCCTACAGATATTATTAAGAATATCAAGGACTTTATTCCTTTAGGTGTTGAATTGATACAGGAAAGACTTGAAAGAATTGTAGCTCAAGAAAACAAAGTTATTTTAGATGGTGGAGAGATTATTAATTATGATTTGCTGATTATAGCCACTGGCGCGAAGATTGCACCTGAAGAAGTTGAGGGGATGAAGGGTACTGAATGGCATAAATCTGTTTTTGATTT
>JAYUFN010000019.1:0-2600 GCA_043738705.1 Bacteroidota bacterium | reverse complement strand
CAGGAGGAGCCGCATCAAAGGATAATAACCAATCTTCATTTCTATTATATACTGCGTTATTGAGTAAATTAAAACTCTTTCCCACGGTATGTCGCACAATACTCAAGCCCTCATTCCATCGATCACTTTCACAAGCGATCGATCCTTCATCAGCGGTAACAATTGCTTTGAATACAAATTTTTTTAAATCAGTTGGCACCAAAGAAATAGTTTGACTGACTGCATTATTCAATATAATATGGTGTTCATGAATTTGCAATTTCGAAGCATTGCCCGAAACTTGAGCTTTCAAGATCAGTTTGTTCTGCACAGAAAAAAATAGAGAATCTTTTCTTTGTGTTACTTGAATAGTTTCTTGCGCAAACAAAAAAACAGAAATAAAAGAGAGCAGAAAAAGTAGTGATAAATTCTTCATACCTTAAATTTAGAATCAGAAAATTAGACATAAAATTTAGCAATAAAATTATCAACCATGAAATACGCATTCGGGCTCTTAAGTTTTTTTGTACTATTTAATATTTCAACAAAGGCACAACCTATGTCGGGAAAACAAATCGACTCTCTCGTAGAGCTAACTTTGAAGACATTTGAGGTGCCTGGCATGTCTGTTGGGATTGTAAAAGATGGCAAACTAATATATGCAAAGGGCTATGGTATTGCCAATTTAAGAACAGGAAAAAAAGTAGATGAGTATACGCTATTTGGCATCGCCTCAAACAGCAAATCTTATACTGCAGCAGCTTTGGGGATGTTAGTAGATGAAGGAAAATTAAAATGGGATGATAAAGTCACCGATTATATTCCCGAATTCAAAATGTACAATCCTTATGTAACTGAAGAATTTACCATACTCGATTTACTCACACATAGAAGTGGATTGGGATTAGGTGCCGGAGATTTAATGATGTTTCCCGACCAAAGCGACTTCACTAAGAAAGACATCATTCACAATCTGCGGTACTTAAAACAGGTATCAAGTTTCAGAACAAAATACGATTACGATAATAATTTATACATCGTAGCAGGAGAAGTTGTGGCAAGGGTTTCTGGCATTAGCTGGGAAGATTTTATCGAAAAAAGAATCATGCAGCCTTTAGGATTTAAAAGTAGTGCCGCATCCGTAGCTAGATTAAAAGACAATAGTAATAGTATTCGTCCGCACGCACCAGTAAATGGAAAAGTAACAACCATTGATATTGATTGGAGCGAAACTGCAAATGCGGCTGGTGGCATTTGGAGTAATATTATTGATGAGAGCAAGTGGGTAATTTTGCAAATGAATCACGGTAAGTACGGCGATAGTTTAAAGCAAAAATTGTTTAGCGAGGAAGTACACGAAGAAATGTGGAGCGCAAAAACTATTATTGGAGCAAGAACTGTAGAGCCTTATAAAACACATTTTGCAGCATATGGTTTAGGATGGTTTCTAAGCGATGTAAAAGGGTATAAACAAGTAACACATACGGGCGGACTAGCAGGCATTGTTACACAAGTTGTGATGATTCCTGAAATCAATTTGGGAATCATAGTATTCACCAACCAGCAGTCTGGCGCGGCTTTCAGTGCTGTGAGTAATACCATTAAAGATGGTTATTTGGGTGTAACAGGCTATGATTGGGTAAAGTTGTATGCAGACCGTGTTGCGAAAGGAGAAGCAGAAGCAAAAAAAATTAATGATGAAGTTGCTGCAACTATTGATGCACAAAGTAAAAATACGCATGGCGCATTTAGTGTGGATTCCTATATCGGAAAATATCGTGATCAGTGGTTAGGTGAAGTAGAAATTTCGATGAGAAATGGTAAAGCATGGTTTGCTTCAAAACGTTCTCCCAAATTAAATGGTGAACTATTTCCTTACAAAGGCAATACATTGATTGTTCGTTGGACTGATCGTAGTTTGGACGCGGATGCATTTGTGATATTCAGTACCGATAAGGATGGCAAACCATCTGGAATTAAAATGAATGCCATTTCTCCACTAACCGATTTCAGTTTTGATTTTCAAGACCTAGACTTTAAGAAAATAAATTAGAAGAGTAGGTATTTCAGGAAGCATTAGAATTTGAGCTAAAAGCAGAAGCAAACTTAGAAACCCTCACACTAGATGTCATTAAATCAAGCGAGATCGAGGGAGAAGTTTTAACACACAACAAGTTAGATCGTCGATAGCTAGAAAGCTTGGAATGGATATAGTGGGTTTAGTATATTCAGATCGGCATGTGGATGGTGTGGTTGAAATGATGCTTGATGCCACGCAGAATTATAATACCGATATGACCAAGGATCGACTTTTTGGTTGGGCACGCTGCGCTATTCCCGACAGGATATTCTGGGATATCTAAAATAGAAGTGGGTGGATGGAAAAAAAGATTCTACACAAAGAAGAAGGGAAGGGTAAGAATACTACTTACATTTTGCGCTGAGTTCAGAATCGTGTCATTTTGGATATTTCCATTTCCAGTCACTTACTAAGAAAACCCTGGATTTTGGGTTTTTAAATTTGTGTTATGCTTACTAGATTAATGTTCAAAATTAATGTTCAAATACCATATTATTATGTTACCTAAGAATTAGAATCCATCAACGTGATACATAGCACA
>JAYUFN010000018.1:0-2605 GCA_043738705.1 Bacteroidota bacterium | reverse complement strand
GATCGATAAAGTGATGCAAGGAGAGCCATGCGAATATGCAGTAATTATTGATCGTATTAGTCAGGATGTTCCTTTTTATCGTGCCTACTTAAAAAATGCCGCCCTTTGTGGCACTGCTGTGATTAATAATCCTTTTTGGTGGAGTGCAGATGAAAAATTTTTTAATAACTGTCTGGCAACAAAGATCGATGTTCCAGTACCAAAAACGGTTATCCTTCCATCCAGAGAATTACCAGCTGACACTTCAGATCAATCTTTCAGTAATTTGTCGTACCCACTCGATTGGGAAGCCATTTTTAATTATGTTGGATTCCCTGCATATATGAAACCTTTCGCTGGAGGTGGTTGGAAAAATGTTTATCGAATTTCTGACAAAGAAGACTTCTTTGAAAAACACTCAGAAACAGCACAATTGGTGATGCTCCTACAAGAAGAAATTGTTTTTGAAGAATACTACCGCTGCTATTGTATTGGAGGAAAACATGTTCGGATTATGAGTTACGAACCTAGAAATCCACACCATTTAAGATATGCTGCTGATTTTGCACCCTCTCTCGAAAAACTGAAAATGATGGAAGAAATCGTGCTTAGGATTAATGCATATTTAGGGTACGACTTTAATACAGTAGAGTTGGCATTAAGAGATGGTGTACCTTATGCTATTGATTTTTGCAACCCTGCCCCTGATGCGGATTTCAAAAGTGTTGGGGAAGCTAACTTTGAATGGGTAGTAGAAACCGCAGCAAATTATGCGATCGAAAAAGCGCAGAACCAGGTGCCGGGTGCAGATAACTTAACCTGGGGAGAATACATTAAAAAAGGAAGCTTAAAACAGGTGCTATATCCTTAAAGAAGCGCATGATAGAATTGCATTTTTTCAAATTTAGGTCATACAGAATTATATATGGGTAATCTAAGTTATAAACAGTTTACACTTGGTGTTGAAGAGGAATATATGGTATTGGATCCAACTACCAGAGAGCTTGCCAGTCATGAACAAAAGATTGTGATTGAAGGTCAAAAATTGTTGAAAGACAAAGTAAAAGCCGAGATGCATCAGGCCGTAGTAGAAGTTGGTACCGATATCTGCCAGGATATTGATGAGGCATTTAAGGACGTAGCAACCTTGAGAGGAACTATTGCTGAAATTGCCAGCAGTCTTGGCTTTTGGATGGGGGCCTCTGGTACACATCCGTTTAGTCATTGGCAGAGTCAATTGATTACTGATCATGTCAGATACAACCAGATTGTTACAGAACTCCAGGAAGCTGCAAGAAGTAATTTAATTTTTGGGCTTCATGTGCACGTTGGGATGGAAGATCGAAAAATGGCGATCCATATTGCCAACACAGCCCGTTATTTTCTTCCACACGTTTATGCATTGAGTACTAACTCTCCTTTTTGGGAAGGGCGGGAAACAGGCTACAAATCATTTAGAACAAAAGTGTTCGATAAGTTTCCAAGAACAGGCATTCCCGACTATTTTGAAAGTATCGAAGCTTATGAGAATTATGTGAACTTATTAATCAAAACAAATTGCATTGATAATGCCAAAAAAATATGGTGGGATTTGAGGGTTCATCCTTTCTTTAATACCGTAGAATTCAGGATCTGCGATGTTCCCTTAACTGTTGCTGAAACCATTACAATTGCAGCATTATTTCAGGCAATTTGTGCAAAGA
This sequence comes from Bacteroidota bacterium, assembly GCA_043738705.1. Lineage (GTDB taxonomy): Bacteria > Bacteroidota > Bacteroidia > Chitinophagales > Chitinophagaceae > Sediminibacterium. The sequence goes on along the minus strand of JAYUFN010000018.1, from coordinate 923 downwards.
TCTACAAACTGCGTTCTCAAAATCTAAACTTCATGATTTATGAGAGAGCTTTAATTACTGAAAATAAATGGCGTGCAAGTAGGTATGGAATTGACGGAACATTGATCGACTTTGGAAAAGAAACTGAAGTGAATACCCGTTTATTGATCTACGAATTACTTGATTTTGTAGATGATGTAGTAGACGAATTAGGAAGTAGACATATGATCGATCATGTGGTAAAAATTTTCGAAAAGGGCACAGGCGCCGACAGGCAACTAGCTGTTTATCAGAATACAAATAGCTTGGTTAGTGTAGTTGACTATATTCATGAACAATTTCTAAGCATTGAATAAATAAACCTCAAAGCTGAATAACCCGGAAGCCAGTATTCTATTTTTTTTGATTTTCTTAGCGTGTTAAAGAGCAGTTTTTCAGGCAACGAAAGCATTTGATAAGGTATCTCTATTATTGATATTGATCAAAACCCCAATTGTCGGTGACGGAAAATGACCTAATAAAAGGATGTATTAAGCAAAATGCAAATTGCCAGCGTATGCTATTTGAGCAATTCGCAGGCAAGATGATGAGTGTATGTCTTAGGTATGCAAACGATACAATGGAAGCTGAAGATATTATGCAGGATGGATTTATCAAGGTATTTCAATATTTACACCAATTTAAGTTTGAAGGCAGTTTTGAAGGATGGATAAGACGAATTATTGTGAATACTGCCATTAGGCACCTTGAAAAAAAGAAATTACATTTTAAGGATATTGATGAGTCTGGTGCAAACGCGCCTCAATTAGATCCTTATGCCTATTCTCACTTAGGGCAGGATGACTTGATGAAACTGATCAACCAACTTCCCGACGGATATAGAGTAGTATTTAACCTGAATGTGATTGAAGGATATAGTCATGAAGAAATAGCAGAAATGTTAC
>JAYUFN010000017.1:0-2622 GCA_043738705.1 Bacteroidota bacterium | reverse complement strand
GATTGTATAAAATCAGTTCTTGTATCTCTATTAATTCTTCAGGGCTTAGCTTTAATTTTCCTCTAGTAAAATTCAGATCATCTGCATCGTTAATTGGCACTAAATGCAAATGCGCGTGTGGCACTTCTAGTCCTACCACGCTAATACCACAGCGGTTACAGTCAAAGGTTCGCTCTATCGCTTTTGCGATTGGTCTGGAAAATAATAAAATCTCAGCCAAATAATCTGCCGGCAAATCGAAGAACTGATCGGTTTCAATTTTAGGAACAACTAATACATGCCCCTTTACCAAAGGAAAAATATCGAGAAAGGCCAAGAACTTTTCATTTTCTGCAATTTTATAAGAAGGAATTTCACCCGCGATGATTTTGGAGAAAATGGTCATGGCTGTTGTTTTATACAAATCAAATATCCTAAAAAATGCCCCATCAGAAAAAGTCCTAATGGGGCATCAAAAAAACATTAGATGCTGATATTTTCAATTCTGAATTTGATAATACCATTGGGGGTTTGCACTTCTGTTACCTCGCCAACTACTTTTCCCAACAACCCTTTACCAATAGGAGAGCTTGCAGAAATTTTACTTAATTTAAGGTCAGCTTCTTTTTCTCCTACAATCTGATATTCTACTATCTTCTTAGTAGCCATATTAGTGATGGTTACTTTAGTTAGGATCGTAACCTTACTGGTATCGATAGTACCAGGATCAACAATCTTAGCAGTACTAATAACGCCTCCCAATTGTTTAATCTTGGCTTCAAGCATTCCTTGTGCTTCTTTGGCTGCATCATATTCGGCATTCTCTTTCAAATCGCCCTTCTCTCTTGCTTCAGCAATAGCCCTTGAAGAAGCTGGACGATCGATTGATTTCATCCTGTGTAATTCTTCACGCATCTTATCGAAGGTCTCCTGTGTTACATAGTCGCTCATACTCATTCTTTTTAGAAGCGGTAAAAAAAATACAACGCCACATTTAATTGTAGCGTTGTAGGTCTGCAAAAATAGAAAATCTTTCTCAAAAAACGAGAAATGTAATTTTTAAACTCGCAAATCTTATTCAAACCCTAGCTTATCCAATACAATTTTAGCCATTTTAAAATAGGCTTCCTGACTATATCCGGCAATATGGGGGGTAATCAATATATTTGGCTGAGACAAAAGCCAGTTAAGCGTTTCTGTTTCCGCTTTAGAATATGTTTCCAATTTTTCATTTTCTAAAACATCCAACCCTGCCCCTCTGATTCTGCCAGTTTTCAGAGCCCGTTTTAGAGCTAAGTTATCAGTTACTTTGCCCCTGCAGGTTGTAAGAAAATAAGGTTTTTGCTCAAGAGATTCAAAAAAATGATCATTCGCAAGATGAAATGTATCATCTGTCAGCGGTATGTGCAGACTGATAACGTCGGCATTTCTAGCAATTTGATCCATTCCTGCTTCGCGAACATAATCATTTGCAAAACCAAATTTAAATTTATCATGTGCTAAAACGGTTACATTAAAACCTGCAAGAATTTTTGCGAATGCAGCGCCCGTATTTCCATAGCCGATAATACCTACTGTTTTGCCACTCAACTCCTCACCGCGATTCTCGCTGCGAAGCCATTTGCCTTCTTTTATTTCTAGCGCACTGGTATTAATTTTATTCATCAATCCCAGTAAAATACCTAGCTCGTGTTCTGCTACCGCATTGCAATTTCCTTCAGGACTACTCACACATTTAATTCCTTTAGACTCTGCATAAGCTGTATCAATCAATTCCATTCCACTACCTAATCTCCCTATCCATTTTAAATGAGGAGCTTGATCAATAATTGCTTTTGTAACTGGTCGGGTAGTAACAATTAGTCCTTCAATATCACCAATTGCATGGATCAAAGCTTCCTCACCGATACCCGGAATAAATACTACTTTAAATCCATAGCTCTGCAATTTCTCTTTAAGATATGCATGTACATTCGCCGTTATTAATACCACTCTTTCCACTCTAATTATTTAGTTTTTTTATTGACTAACGCATCCTGAAAGTCAGCGCAGCAAAGTCTTCTATGCTTAACTGTTCTGCTCTTTTATTAAATATTGCATCTGCTAAAACGGTGTCCTCAAATAAGCCTCTAACCGCATTACGTAACATTTTTCGTCGCTGATTAAAAGCAGCTTTCACCAGAATGAACAATGCCCTTTCCGATTTCATATCAACCACTTTATCCTTCCGTTTTAAACGAATAATACCACTCATTACTTTCGGTGGGGGATTAAAACTTTCGGGCGGCACATCAAATAAATATTCCACTTCGTAGAAAGCCTGCACCAACACACTCATAATTCCATACACTTTTGTATTTGGTTTTGAAGCGATCCGTTGTGCTACTTCTTTTTGAAACATTCCAATCATAGTAGGTACTTGTTCTTTCCATTCCACAACTTTAAAAACAATTTGTGTAGAAATATTATATGGGAAATTACCAATAACAGTAAACTCATTCTCAAAAGGAGGCGCAATATTCAAAAAATCATCGTGGATGATCTTCCCTTTTATTTCAGGGTAGGTAAGTTCTAAATAAGCCACTTTCTCAGTATCTAATTCCACCGATTTAAAATCTATATTTTTAATGGGCAGGAAGATCG
>JAYUFN010000016.1:0-2624 GCA_043738705.1 Bacteroidota bacterium | reverse complement strand
TTTGCCCCAAAACCACTACTTCTTTGGTGGGGTCGGCATTTTGCACAATTAATGTTGTACCCTCTGTTCTTTCTTGCTTTCCGTTCCCCTCTTTCAATTTTACTACGCATGGGTGTATCAGTTAGAAAACAAATAAAATATCAGCATTGAAATTAATGAAGCATTCATGATTCATTCTGAAGATATTGAAAAGCTAGCGTTTTTCCTGAAATAAACTTAACCCCCCGCCTGCCCATAAAATAGATTTGCATCCTGTAATGTAACAGGTCATATTTGTATATGATTGTAGGCCTTCATCACAAAAGATAGAGGATATGAACTACTTTGGGTTTTGGTCAATCACTGTTTCAGGCAATTACCGGTTCATTTTTGAATTTGAGAATAACAATGTTTATCTAGTGGATTATTTAGATGATCATTAAAAAGTAAAATTGGTTTTATGTTAAAACAAGGAATGCCTCCAGTTCATCCTGGAGAAATACTAAAAGAGATGTACTTGGATCCGCTTTGGGTTAACAATACGCAATTAGCTGATAACTTAGGAGTAGCTCGAAAATATGATCTATGGCAGGCGGGCACTAAGATATCTGTGAACCAAGTTCGACCTTTTCGGGAGCGCATCATAAAAGCAACCAAAGCAAAAACTTCAAGAACTCAGCTTGCATAACCTGTTTTTTTGACCTCAAAAACAATCACATGCCGCAGCAGCAAACACTTAAAAAACTTTCTGAAGTTCTGGGTATCAGTATTTCTACCGTTTCGCGTGCATTAAAAAACCATCCAGATATTTCTGCAAAAACGAAGGAAAAAGTGAGAGAGCTTGCTACTGCTTTGGATTACGAACCCAATAATTTTGCGGTACAACTTCGCACCAAACAAAGTAACGTGCTGGGTATTCTTGTACCAACGATCAATAATTATTTCTACGACTTTTTTATTGCAGCAGTAGAAGAAGAAGCGGTGCAGCTTGGCTATTCTATTATGATTATGCAATCGCTCGACAAATTATCACTAGAGATCTCTAATATCAACGTGTTTCGAAGAAATAAAATTATGGGGCTTTTTGTGGCCATTTCTATCGAAACAGAGGATATGACGCCCTTCACAAAACTGGAAAAAATTGGTGTGCCTGTTGTCTTTTTCGACCGTGTTGCTGAAGTGAGCGGCTTCAACAAAATTTGCCTCGCAGATGAAGCTGCTGCAAGGATCGCAGCTGAATTAATCATTCAAAAAAATAAGCAAAACGTACTTGCTCTTTTTGGTCATCCGCATCTGAGCATTACTAAATTACGTTATGCCTCATTCAAAGCTTGTTTCGAAAAACTGGCCCCTAATGCCAAAGTGGAATTTTATTTCCCTGAACAAATTGAAGCTTCTAGATTGATTTGCCTGAAAGTATTTCAAACGCAAATTCCTGATGCGGTTTTTTGTATGGGTGATATGATTTTAATGGGTGTGATGCACGCCGTACACGAAATGAAATTGCGTGTGCCCAAAGACATTTCAATCATCGGTATCAGCAATGGATTAATTCCCACTTTATACGATCCGAAAATTACTTATGTAGAAACGAGCGGACACAAATTAGGGAAACTAGCTTTCGGCCAAATGATTTCCTGTTTAAAACACAATGCACCCGCAGAAGAACTGATTCTAGAGTCTTTTCTAGTGGAAGGTGGATCACTTTAGTTTACTCACCTTCTTTCATGGTTTAGAAAGAAGGTGAGTATGAATAATAAAAAGACAGCTGTTTTTTTAGAAACGAACGCTAAACCCAATGTTTACAGAATAATCTGCAAATGCAGCATCACCCTGTGCGTAAACACCTGTTAAGTCGGTTTTAATTTTGTCGGGTACACTCTGAGTTCTGTTTCTACTCACAGCAATCGGAACATACGCATACACGTTGATTTTTTTCATGGTATAGGTAATGCCTGGCTCTGCAGTTACAACACGACCGGGGCGACGAAAACCTGTGCTACCTCCAATTAGATCATTCACCGGAATACATTCTAAACGCAAGCCTCCCGAGAAGGTGAAATTGTTTACCTGATAATTTGCACCACCTCTAATTAGATATTGATCTGGCACACTCATCACATCTGTTGTATAGGAAATCGTAGCTGGAGAAGGGGTTCCACCCCTTTGTGTTGATACAGCATTTTGTTCTCTCGGACTTAATAAATAATAGAAGTTGGCGTACAGATTGAATTTGTGAGAAATGGCATAATAGGTATTTAATTCTGTGGTAAATCCGGTACCACCATCGCCTAACTGAATCGACTGATCAACTGGTCCAATAATTGAACTTCCTGATGCAGTGTAGAAGCGATCCTGATATTTGTAATCGCCTGTTGCAAATTTAATTCCCAGGCCTGCCTGTATATTAAATTTGGAATGTTTAGCTGGATCTAATAACCATGCATATCCTGCAACTCTAACATCACCCAACCCGAAGGAATGTGTTTCGTGCCGATCCTTGCCCCCATGTTCATACAAGGATGAACGTGTGTTTGCAATAATGGGAACATAAACCGCCATGCTCCATGTTTTGTTGAAGACCCTAGTTAATCCAAAGTCCATACTGAATGTGTGATTGATAACTTCGGTACCCAGTTCCTGGC
>JAYUFN010000015.1:0-2627 GCA_043738705.1 Bacteroidota bacterium | reverse complement strand
CTTTCCTTTACAATTACCGCTATAAATTTACAAATATGGAAATTGAATTGCTGATTCCGATTGCATTTAAACAGACACAGTTTTCTAGTGACGCTAATATAATAGTCTTGGCGGGTGATATCGGTGGAACTAAAGCAAATATGGCTTTATGTAGTTTTACTGCAAACGGAATGGAAGTAGTAAAGGAAAAAAGGTATATCAGTAAAGATCATTTATCTTTTACTGATATCATTAGCGATTTTGTTGAAGGGCATCCGAATCCTCAAAAAATTTGTTTATCGGTAGCTGGTCCGGTTATTGATGGTAAGGTAAAATTCACCAATTTAAGTTGGCAAATTGATAGAAATGAAATTTCGAAAAAATTAGGGGGAAGCCCAGTTGCTATTTTAAACGATCTTGAAGCAACTGCCTATGGCTTAGCTGCCCTAAAACCTGAGGAGTTGCATACGTTGCATCACGGAACCAATGAAACTCCTGGGAATATTGGAATACTGGCTGCTGGAACTGGATTGGGTGAAGCTGGATTATTTTATGATGGCAAATGTTATCATCCATTTGCAACAGAAGGAGGGCATTGTGATTACGCACCTAGAACCAAACAAGATCTTGGCATTTTAACTTTTTTACAAGCTAGACATGAACATGTAAGTTGGGAAAGATTATTGAGTGGTAATGGGATTGTAACAATATGGGAATACCTTACAGAGATAGAGAATAAACCGAAACCTCAATGGCTGCTTGATTCCATGCAAACCACAGACCCTGCAGCAGTTATTAGTAATGCCGCCAAAGATGCTAAATGTATCACCTGTATGGAAGCGATTAAACTATTTGACCGTTTTCTAGCTATTGAAGCTGCAAATATGATTCTGAAATTCAAGGCAACTGGCGGACTATATCTAGCTGGAGGAATTGCCCCCAAACTCATTAGCTTATTAGATCCGGCAAATTGGAAAAACATATTTGAGTCAAGCGGAAGGATGAAACATTTACTCAACACTGTTTCGGTTCATGTGATGATGAACGAAAAAGCACCGATGTTAGGCTCTATCTATTATGCAGGATTGAACATGTGATTTCTTTAAATTTTGAAATATGAAAATAGCAATTATCAACGGCCCAAACTTAAATTTACTCGGAACAAGAGAACCAGGTATTTACGGAAGTAAGAGCTTTGAACAATATTTTACTGATCTCCATAAAATGTTTCCCGAAATAGAATTTCGATATTTTCAAAGTAATATTGAAGGTGAACTGATAGATGAATTGCAGAAAGTTGGTTTTGATTATAATGGTATCATTATTAACCCAGGTGGGTATACGCATACATCTGTTGCGATTGGAGATGCCATTGCTGCGATCAAAACTCCAGTAGTTGAAGTTCATATCAGTAATGTTCATGCAAGAGAGGAATTCAGAAAACTATCGCATGTTTCCAGTAAATCTGCAGGCAGTATTATTGGCCTTGGTTTGAAAGGGTATGAACTAGCAGTTCGCTGGTTGATCGATCAATTGTAATCACAATTATGCAAAACAATTTCCCGTCATATTCCAAAAAGGTAATTGTTCTGATACTAGTTTCAATTGCTATCAAAATATTGATAGCAGGTTTATTGGAATTGGGTAATGATGAAGTGTATTACTGGACCTATGCGATTCAGCCCGATTGGAATCATTTTGATCATCCGCCAATGGTTGGGTGGATGATTCGCCTTTTTACATTTAACCTTCATTGGGTTTCTGATATTTCGTTGAGGTTAACCGGCATTATTGGTGCGGGTATTGCCACTTGGTTTATTTTTTTAACTGCAAAACTTATTTCAAATGAAAGGGCTGGTTGGTTTGCTGCCCTGATATACCAGTTTGCAGTTTACAGCAGTATAATTGCAGGATTATTTATTCTTCCTGATTCACCTCAAATGCCTTTCTGGACTGCATCTTTATATTGCATGGCCACTTTGCTTTTCGTGCCAGATTCAGAAAATAAAATAAGTAATTGGCTGATGCTTGGAGCATTAATTGGGTTAGCCTGCTTATGTAAAGTGCATGGTTTGTATTTATGGGTAGGCTTTGGGATTTGTATATTATTGTGCAAGATAAAATGGTTATCAAACTGGAGGCTCTATACCTCAATTTTATTTACTGTTGTATTCTTGCTTCCAATTGTGTTCTGGAATATTCAATATAATTTCATCACTTATAAATTTCATTCAGAAAGGGTAAGCCATACCAGTTTGCAGTGGGATATGTTGGGTAGGGAAGTAGCAGGCGAATTTGCCTACCAGAATCCTGTGCTATTTATTCTGATACTTATTGCCTTAATAGCGTTTGTTAGAAATAGATTTAAAGTTTCAAAAAAAGGAGTATCAACTTGGCTACTTAGTATGAGTATTCCCATGATATTACTTTTCTGGGGTATTTCGCTTTTTAATCCTACACTTCCGCATTGGAGTGGCCCAGCATATATTCCTTTATTTATTTTTGTTGCTATCTATCTTGATCATCGTTCTAAGAATAAAACATCCCCTTTTTTGTTTGTTGCGGGGTCTTTTCTTATTGTTACACTTATTGCGGGTATTGCAATTGTTAGATTATCTCCAGTTAATTTTGGGAGTAAAGAAAAAGAA
>JAYUFN010000014.1:0-2638 GCA_043738705.1 Bacteroidota bacterium | reverse complement strand
AACTAAAAAAGAATTAAAAAAAGCAAGAGTAAATGCGGAAAGATCATTAGTGGTTGATACGATTAACAGCACAATGTATCTACACTTAACTGGATTTTCTGGCGGCGGGTTAAAAAATTATTTTCGAAAAACTTTCAAAAATATTGAAGAGAATAAGCTAAGAAATTTGGTGATCGATTTGAGAGAAAATGGTGGTGGTCGTGTTATTAATAATATTCGTCTAACGCGGTATTTATCGAACCATGCTTTTAAAATAGCCGATACTGTTGCGGCCGTGAGTAGAAAATTGAAGTACAGCAAATTTATTGATCAATCTTATTTGTATTGGATTGCATTGAATTTTGGAACGCACAAAGAGGCCGATAAAAAATATCATTATAGAAGGGATGAGACTAAATTCTATAAGCCGTATTCAAAAAACCATTTTAAAGGACAGATCTTTTTGATCCAGGGCGGATCAACTTTTAGTGCTGCTTCGATGTTTACTGCTAATTTAAAAGGGCAGGATAATGTAAAAATTATAGGAGAAGAATCTGGAGGGGGCTACTATGGCAACTCTGCTATTCATTTGCCTAATATTGTTTTGCCAAATAGTAAAATCCAAATTTCACTTCCAATTTTTCGAGTAGTAATGGATAAAAATCGACCTAAGGGAAGAGGGGTGATGCCAGATATAACAATTGCACCTTCTTCATTTGCTTACAGAAGAGGGTTTGATTTGAAGATGCAAGTGGTTCATGAAATCATCGCCCACCAAGCACAAAGAAATTAATTAGCAACGATCAAATTTTCTACACTGAGGTCTGTATTCAAACAAACCAGATTAGCCTCATGTCCAATTGCGATATGGCCCAACGAATAATTTTTCTGAATTGCTTTTGCAGGATAAGTACTCGCCATTCTTAATGCTTCTTCTAATGGAATTCCTACATTGTTGATAAGATTCTTTACTGATTGGATCATCGTTAATGCAGATCCGCTAAGGATATTATTAGATACATATTTATTGCCCACTAAATGATGCGGATAGGGGCCTTCTGTTGTTTCAGTTACGGCATCAGTGATCACAAAAAGCCGATCCCCCATTTGTTTTTTTGCAATTGCGATTGCAGCAAAATCAACATGAAAACCGTCTGGTATAATACTGCACATCACTGAAGGATGATTAAATACTGCTCCTACAAAACCGGGTGCACGATGCTGCAAAGCACTCATTGCATTATATAAATGTGTTGCGGTGCCAATACCATTGTTGAAAGCCTTGATTGCTTCATCATAAGTTGCATTGCTATGTCCTGCCGAAACAATTATACCTTCAGACTGAATAAATGCAATTACTTCAGGGCTACAAACTTCGGGAGCAAGTGTAATAATCTTGATAACTCCCTTGCCTATTTTTAATATAGATTTAACTTCATCAAGCGATGGTGCGTGTATGTATTCTTCTAAATGGGCACCCTTTTTTGAAGCGTTGATCCAGGGGCCTTCAATGTGTAATCCAATACAACCCCTTCCCCCAATTTTCCAATATTCTTTAACTGCGTTGATACTTGTATAAAAAATCTCATTACTATTTGTGGCTACTGTTACAACAAAATGTGAAGCACCTCCTTTGCTACAGTATTCGTATAAATCATTTAGTGCTTCTTTAGTTGGATGAACAGCCAACAATTTACCCGCTGCTCCATAGATTTGAATATCAATAAAAGCCGGTGCGATGATATCATATAAAGGTCCGCTATTTGCGGGGATATCATGAATTGCCTTGATCTCTGTTATGTAATTATTTTCGATAATAACAGCTTGATGCTCTAGGCATTCATTTCCTGTAAATAGTTTTTTTGCGAGAAAAATTTTCTTAGTCATGCTATTATTCTTGAATAATCTGAAATGGATCTGCGTCTTTCCAGAAAGGAAATTTGCTACGTATTTCCGAAAGAACATCTTTGTTTAATTGAATAGTAAATAGGGTTTCCTCCATCGATTTTGTAAATAATACATTACCTAGTGGATCAATCACCATACTATCGCCGCTATGATTGATATGATTACCATCTTCGCCTACGCGATTTACCGCAATAACAAAACACTGATTTTCGATAGCTCTAGCTATCAACAAACTTTTCCAAGCATGGCTCCTACGTTCTGGCCAATTAGCAACATAAATTAATAAGTCGTATTCTGGTTCTTCTGTTTTTTGTTGGCGTGCCCAAACTGGAAAGCGTAGATCGTAACAGATTTGTACATTTATTTTCCATCCATTTATACTGCTAATCAATCTTTTTTTTCCAGCGGTATATTTTTTATCCTCTCCGGCATAAGCAAATAAATGTCGTTTGTCGTAGTGTCCATAGTTTCCGTTTGGAAGCATCCAAATCAACCTATTATAATAGTGTCCTTGTTCTTGGATGATACAGGATCCTGTGAGAATAATTTTATTTTTAATAGCAATTTGTTTCATCCAGTTAACTGTTTTACCCTCCATTGTTTCGGCTAAGGTTTCTGACTGCATACTGAACCCCGTTGAAAACATTTCTGGAAGTATAACTAGGTTTGTTTTTTCAGAAATCGATGCGATTTTTTTTTCAATCATCGCCAGATTAGCTTCCTTATCTTCCCAAGAAAGTGCTGTTTGTAT
>JAYUFN010000013.1:0-7339 GCA_043738705.1 Bacteroidota bacterium | reverse complement strand
TTGGCCTGATCTTGTCTCCACTGACCACCACCAATAAAATTCAAACTAAAGTCTTTTATTTTATGCTGGTATTGTGCAAAAAAGTCAGATAATAAGTTAGTAGTAAAAGAAGCGCCATCTCCCACAAAAGCAGAGATATCAGATTTAGAACTCTGATCTGTACTTTTTGCATAATTCGTATAGATAAACTGACCAATCCTGTCTTTACTAGAAGTGTTTCTAGTTGTAATACCCTGACGAACAACGATATCCAAGCCCTGAATGGGAGTATACTTAGCTTCGATATTTGCCACTAAATAATCGTTTCTTACAGCAGAACGATTGTTATCAGCTGTAAAATAAGGGTTCTGATACCATGGGTTGTAGAAACCATTTGGGTTTGCAAATGGATTATTTCTCCAATCCTTATATTTTGTAACATCCACGTTATTCGGCATGTTCAGCATATTGCCGTACATAGCGCCCGTTTGCGATGTAATATCATATCTATTCTGTGTATAGCTAGAAGAATAAGCAACGTTGATTTTATTACCAACCTTACGTGTACCATTCATTCTAAAGTTTGTTCGATTGTATTTATCACCAGGAGTTGTACCAGTTACGTTAACATACTGACCAGATAAATACAAAGTTGAGTTCTCATCACCAGAGGCAATAGAGAAGTCGGTTTGATTGGTAACACCAGTTTCCCAGAATTTGGTATGTCCTTCACTATATCCATAAACCGCAGAATCCTGCTTACCATTCTCTAATGGTGCACCAATTGCTCGTTTAACATTATCGAATGCAGGACCATATGACTGGTTTTCTAAATAAGAAAAATTACCCAAGTAACCATAAGCAGTACCACCGGCACCAAATCCTCTTTGAAATTTAGGGAAAAAGCCAGTTTGTTCAACTGTGGTAGTATTCATGAAAGTAACCGTGTTCTGACCCCTTACTCCTTTTTTGGTAGTAACAATCAATGCACCGTTCGATGCAGAAGAACCATATAAAGCAGCAGCACCAGCTCCGTTCAATACGTTTACCGTTTCTACATCTTCGGGATTTAGGTTACTCAATACTTCATTTGGTACAATCACGTTGTCTAAAACGATCAAAGCCTGATTATTACCAGTTAATGAACGCTGACCACGAAGTACTAAACGAAAACTTGGGTTAACACCACCACCGGTAGCATTAATCTGTAATCCAGCAACTTTACCTTGCAATCCACCAGCAACAGTTACGGCTTTACCTGCAACTAAATTGTCAGCCTTAATAACGGTACCACTTGTACCGATTTCTTTTCTTTTGGTTTTGATACCACCCGCTGTAACAACCACTTCATCCATCACATTTACATATACTTCAAGATTTACGTTGTAAGAACCAGCAGCAGTAACTTTAATTGAAGCAGGCTTAAAACCCACTGAACTGATAAGAAGGGTACTACCATCTTTAGCAGTAATTTTAAATTCTCCCTTTTCATTGGTAGAAGTTGCAGCGGACTGATTTCCTCCCACTTTTACAGTTGCGCCGCTAATTGGCTGATCATTAGAACCTGTTACTTTACCTGACACAGTTTTTGTTTGTGCCATCACAGAAAATGACCACCCAATAAACATTGCAAAAAATAATACAATTTTTCTCAATTTCATAAGTGTTTAGTTTTTAGAATAAGCGAATATAAACCCTTTATTTAAATGTTAAATAATTAACAAATAAAAGTTAAGGAAAACATAAAGAGGCAACTATTTAATTAAAAACGTTGCATTATTCGTGTAAAAACTGTCGAAAAATAATATTCTAAAATAGAATATACATAGTAGATTAACTATTAGTGATTAAAAAAATATACCCCGCTTTGATTCATCCTTTATTTTTGCACAATGCTAGTACTAGATGGTAAAATAGTGTCTGCCGCAGTTAAGGAAACCCTGAAGGCAGAGACCCAAAATTTAATATTAAAAGGACAAAGAGCTCCTCATTTAGCCGCTATTTTGGTGGGAACCAATGGGGCAAGCGAAACTTATGTGGCGTCGAAAGTTAAGAATTGCGAAGAAATTGGGTTCATTTCTACCCTCGTTAGGTTCGAAGAAAATATTGAGGAAACTACCCTCCTTGCAAAAATTGCTGAATTAAACGCCGACAAAACTGTTGACGGAATACTGGTACAATTGCCGCTTCCGAAGCAAATCAGGGAACAAAAAGTAATTGAAGCCATCGACCCTTCCAAAGACGTAGACGGATTTCATCCCTCCAGTGCTGGAAAACTGATGCAGGGATTGCCCAGCTTTATTCCGGCCACACCCTATGGCATTATGATGATGTTGGAACATTTCAACCTTCCAACAAAGGGCAAGCACGCTGTAGTAATTGGTAGAAGTAATATTGTAGGTCGCCCAATGAGTATCTTATTAAGTAGTAATATACCTTACGGTAATTGCACCGTGACAGTTTGCAATTCACATACGCCCAATTTAAAAGAGATTTGTTTACAAGCCGACATTCTGGTTGCAGCTTTAGGCAGACCAGAATTTGTTAAAGCAGATATGATCAAACCAGGTGCTGTTGTAATTGATGTAGGCATTACGCGTGTTGAAGACGCTACAGCAAAAAAAGGTTTTCGTATTAAAGGGGATGTAGCATATCATGAAGTAGCCCCTTTAACCAGTGCCATTACTCCGGTGCCGGGTGGAGTAGGGTTAATGACTATTGCTGGTTTGCTGAAAAATACTTTACAAGCTTACAAAATTAACAATGGTATACAATAATATAAACACTGAAACAAATTAGTCATCAGCGTTTCAAATTTTGAATTTTGAGTTTTGAATTTTCACAAAGAATCATGACAGAATCAACAAATACAAGCCTGCCTGTAATGGAAGCTTTTTATACACTTCAAGGCGAAGGCTTCCATCAAGGGCGAGCTGCTTATTTTATTAGACTTGGTGGCTGTGATGTGGGCTGTGTATGGTGCGACGTAAAGGAAAGTTGGGATGTTTCAAAACATCCATTGCAAAGCATTGAAACGATTGTAAATGGAGCATTGAAATATCCGGGAAGGCTTGCTGTGATCACAGGAGGAGAGCCTTTGATGCACGATCTAACCAAACTCACTTATGCACTTCATGCAGCAGGATTTGAAACCAATATTGAAACTTCAGGCTCCTCGCCATATAGTGGTAGTTGGAATTGGATTTGTGTTTCGCCAAAAAAATTCAAAGCCCCAATTCCTGAAATTGTTCCACTCGCTCATGAATTAAAGGTGGTGATTTTTAATAAGCACGATTTTGAATGGGCTGAAATTTATGCAGCTCAGGTAAACCATCATTGTAAATTATACTTACAACCAGAATGGGACAAAGCTTCAGAAATTACGCCCCTCATTGTCGACTATATCATGAGCAATCCTAAATGGGAATTGAGTTTACAGTTACATAAATATCTCAACCTACCTTAATCGTTGTACTGAATTTTAACAAAGTCAATTCTGGTTTTTCACGAACTTTCCTTCATCAATTAAAGTATGAAGTCACTATTTTTTTTATTCGCCCTTTTATTTTATTCGTCGGTATTTTCTCAATCCTATAACCCAGATTTAATTAATCCAAAAGCATTAGGGCTATACGATAAAGCAATTGCGCTATTGGGTGATGAACAAATAAAAGATGCAATTCCAATATTACAGGATTGCATTTTAATTGATACGAATTTTGTGGATGCCTATCTTTCTTTAGCGGCTGCATACGGACAACTCAAAAACTATAAGGAGTCGGTCTTGTTATATCAAAGAGCGCAAACAAAAGATACCAGTTATTTTCAAGTATATAAGTTGCCCTATTCAATCAATCTTGCAGGGCTTGGCAAATTTGAAGATGCATTACAACAGGTTACTGGATTTTTAGCGATCCCAAAAATCAGTGATCGCAGTGTTAAATCTGGGAACTACAGAAAACACAGTTATGGGTTTGCAATAGACTATCAAAAAAAACATCCACAACAAAATTTATATCGATTCGATCCAATGAATTTGGGAGATAGTGTCAACAGTATTTATTCAGAATATTATCCTTCAGTAACAGTATCAGATAGCATCCTTGTATTTACCCGAAGAGGCGAACACCTACGCGAAGATTTTATGGAAAGTACGATCAGTAAGAAAGGGTTTTCTTTTGCAAAACCTATTAATGGCGATATCAATATTGAACCTAAGAAAGGCGCTATCACTTCATCTCAGGATGGTGAATGGATTTTATTTGCAGGGCAATTTTCTGGACAGGGGTTTGGAAATTTTGATATTTACAAATCGGTTTATACGCCCAAGGGATGGAGTGAACATGAAAATCTGGGACCCAATATCAATACAGAATTTTGGGAAAGCTCTCCGAGTTTAAGTCCCGATAATCGCGTACTCTATTTTAGTAGTAACCGACCCGGTGGCTATGGTGGCAAAGACCTTTATGTGAGTTATCGAAACGCTGAAGGCAAGTGGTCACTAGCACAAAATATGGGGCCCACCATCAATACTAGCGGAGATGAGTTGGCACCGTTTATTCACCCTGATAATCAAACTATGTATTTTACCTCCGACGGATTACCGGGTTATGGAGGATCTGATATTTTTGTTCTTCGAAAAAAAGTGGACGGGAAATGGGGCGACCCCGAAAATCTGGGATACCCCATTAATACAATTGAAAACGAGGGAAGTCTTGCAGTTTCAGCAGACGGCTTAACAGCTTATTATGCAAGCGACAGGGTAGATAGCAGAGGGGGACTTGATTTGTATAAATTTGAAATGCGACCAGATATTCGTCCTTACAGAACATTATTTGTGAAAGGTTTTGTAACCGATAAGAGTACCAAGAAAGGGCTACCCTCATCAGTTGAATTATTCGACAACCAAAACAATCAAGCACTCATGAAAGTGCAGACAGATGAAAGGGGGGAATATTTTATTACGCTTCCAACGGGCAAGGATTATACATTTACAGTTAATAGAAAAGGATATTTATTTTATAGCGAATTATACGGTTTGAGCACAAAAGAAGCAGATAGTGTTTATCAGAAAAATATTCCACTACAACCCGTTACACTGAATGCAAATTTTGTATTCAACAATATACTTTTCAAAAATAATTCTTACGAACTACCCAGCTCTGGTTTGATAGAATTAGATAAACTATTGCAAGTATTAAATGAAAATCCTTCAATCAGAATAGAGATCAGTGGGCATACCGATAACTTAGGAAAACCAGAAGACAATCAGACCCTTTCAACCAATAGAGCGAAAGCGATTGTAGACTATTTAACAGCAAAAGGGATCGATACGAGACGACTAATATATAAAGGATATGCAGCTACTAAACCAATTGTAGCTAATGATTCGGAAGCAGGAAGGGCTAAGAATAGAAGAACAGAATTTACAGTAATTAGTTTATAAATATTTTAGTTAGCATAAAATGATTTGAGATCGCATTTTTCTATTCGGCAATTATTTTGTTGAAATTGAAGGATGAAAGATGCACAGTTTTACCAGATCGCACTTACGCTGATTCCTGAAATCGGAACGGTTCATGCAAAGAACCTACTATCGGTATTTGGCAATGCCCCTGCCATTTTTCAGGCAAAGAAAAAAGAGCTGGTGTCAGTGGAGGGAATGAATGATCGAAAGGCAAAATGCATCAAAGATTTCAACGAATTTTCATTGGTAGAGAAAGAACTCATTTTTTTAGAGAAGAATAAAATACAAACACTTTTTATTACAGAAGATGGTTACCCAAAGAGGTTATTAAATTGTTATGATGCTCCTACACTATTATATTATTTGGGAGAGGCAAAGCTCAATAATTCAAGGGTTATTAGTATTGTTGGCACCCGGGCTAATACCGAATATGGCAAACAAATCACTGAAGCTTTCTTAGAATCAATGCCAACAGAAAATTTAATCATTGTAAGCGGACTGGCTTTAGGTATTGATTCTATTGCACATCGAGCCGCAATTAAAAATAAAATTCCTACGGTTGGTGTTTTAGCACATGGGTTAGACCGTATATACCCATTGCAACATAAAATGCTAGCAAAAGAAATGCTTGAAACCGGGGGGCTATTAACAGAGTTCCGAAAAAATACATTGCCCGACAAACACAATTTTCCGAAAAGAAATAGAATTGTTGCAGGCCTTGCCGATGCTACCATAGTTATTGAAACAGATTTAAAAGGCGGCAGTATCATTACTGCAGAACTGGCCTGTACTTATAACCGTGAGTTATTTGCAGTTCCTGGTAGAATCACCGATATAAAAAATAGCGGTTGCAACAAATTAATTCGCGATAATAAAGCCAACCTTTTTAATGGCACCGCAGATTTTCTAGAATGGATGGGATGGCAGGAAAAAAAATTAGTTCCAAAAAAACAAAGGGTTCTTTTTTATGAGTTTACAAAAGAAGAACTCATCATCGCTGACCTACTTAGTGGATACGAGGCAAAGTCGATCGATGAACTCTATTTAAAAAGCGGCCTTAGCAGTAGTGCATTTGCAGGAGCAATTTTAAGTTTGGAATTACAGAATGCAGTTCAAGCACTACCGGGAAAAATGTTTCGATTGATCGAATAAAAATTGGGTATTTGACGATGAACCACCCGTTTCATCCGAGTGGCATCGCTTCCTTTTTAATTTTGACTTTTCACTTTTTCTTTTATCTTTGCACATGGCAATAAGAAACAGTTCCCCACTCAACGGCTCTGCAAATTCAAGATTATTTGGCGATGGCCTTACCTTCGATGATGTGTTGTTAATGCCCGCATATAGCGAAATTTTACCCCGCGAAGTTGATATTCGTTCACACCTTACCAAGAGCATTATATTGAATGTTCCCATGCTCTCTGCAGCTATGGACACCGTTACAGAAGCCAGCCTAGCAATAGCTTTGGCTCGAGAGGGCGGCTTGGGCATCTTACATAAAAACATGAGCATCGAACGACAGGCTGAGCAAGTTCGTAAAGTAAAAAGAAGCGAAAGTGGCATGATTATCGATCCAATTACTTTACTCGTAGATGCTACCATTGGGGATGCACTAAAGTTGATGAAAGAAAATCGGATTGGTGGTATTCCAATTGTAGATGCAGGACAGAAATTAGTGGGGATCTTAACAAATCGTGACCTTCGTTTTGAAACCGATTATAAAAGAAAAGTTTCGGAAGTAATGACCAAAGAAAAACTCATTACTGCCCCCGAAGGAACTGACCTTAAAAAAGCAGAAACCATTTTACGCAATTATAAGATCGAGAAATTACCAGTAGTAAACAAACAGGGTAAGCTAATTGGTTTGATTACGTATCGCGATATTTTACAGAT
>JAYUFN010000012.1:0-2649 GCA_043738705.1 Bacteroidota bacterium | reverse complement strand
TTGATGGTGTTCCTGCTAGTGGAAATCAGTGGCTATTAACAGATCTTTTGCGAAAGCAATGGGGTTTTAAAGGATTTGTAGTTTCTGATTATACTTCAGTAAATGAAATGACGGCACATGGTATCGGAGATTTACAAACTGTTTCTGCAAGAGCTTTAAAAGCAGGCCTAGATATGGATATGGTGGGAGAAGGAATGCTAACTACTTTGCTAAAATCTTTAAAAGAAGGCAAGGTCTCAATAGCTGATATTGATCAAGCTTGCTTACGTATCCTCGAGGCGAAATTCAAGTTGGGTTTGTTTGATGATCCTTATCGCTATATCGATGAATCTCGTCCAGCTAAAGATATTTTAAGTGCAGAGAATCGGACGGTTGCAAGAAATATGGCGGCACATAGTATGGTATTGTTGAAAAATAATCAGCAAGTATTGCCTTTGAAGAAATCTGGGACCATTGCATTAGTTGGACCATTAGCTGATAACCGCAGAAATATGTTAGGCACATGGGTTGTGGCAGGCGACTGGAATAAATCGGTTAGCATCTATGAGGGTATCAAAAATGTTGTTGGAAATAGTGTCAATATCCTTTATGCTAAAGGTTCTAAT
The DNA here is from genome assembly GCA_043738705.1 of Bacteroidota bacterium. Classification (GTDB taxonomy): domain Bacteria; phylum Bacteroidota; class Bacteroidia; order Chitinophagales; family Chitinophagaceae; genus Sediminibacterium. The sequence goes on along the minus strand of JAYUFN010000012.1, from coordinate 2,044 downwards.
ATTACTGACGATGCAGAGTTCGCCAAACGTGTAAATGCATTAGGTGTTCAAGTAGATCTTGATAGTAAGTCGCCAGCGGAAATGATCAATGAAGCTGTTGAAGCTGCAAAAAAATCAGATGTTATAGTGGCTGTTGTGGGAGAATCTTCGGATATGTCTGGTGAATCATCTAGTAGGGCAGATATAAGTATTCCTGCTAGTCAGGAAACCTTATTAAAAGCATTAGCTGCTACCGGAAAACCCTTGGTAATTGTTTTAATCAATGGCCGCCCACTTACTTTAGTTTGGGAGAAAGAGCATGCAACAGCTATTTTAGATGCTTGGGCTCCTGGTACAGAAGCTGGAAATGCAGTTGCGGATGTTTTGTTCGGCGCCTATAATCCATCCGGAAAAATTACTGCAACTTTTCCAAGATCAGTAGGACAGATTCCTATCTATTATAACCATAAGAACACGGGCCGACCTTATGATGGAACCGGATTTCCGAAATTCAAATCAAATTATCTGGATGAATCAAACGATCCTTTGTATCCTTTCGGATACGGCTTGAGTTATACTAAATTCGAATACGGCGATATTAAGCTTAGTAAGAAGGATTTAAAAGGGAATGAAAAACTTATGGTATCAGTTATTTTAAAGAATACTGGAAATTATGCAGGGGAAGAAGTGGTGCAACTATATATTAGCGACCCGGTTGCAAGTGTAACACGTGCTGTAAAAGATTTGAAAGGATTCCAAAAAATAGCACTACAGGCTGGCGAGTCAAAAACGATCAATTTTGAGATTACAACCGATCAGTTATCTTTTTTTAATAGTGATTTGAAAAAAGTTTGGGAGCCTGGAGAATTTGTCATTCAAATTGGAACTAATTCTGTTGAAGTAAAATCGGCCAAAGTAAACTGGCTTAAATAAGAGTACGAGAAAAGAAGTATTAATTAATTTGATGTGTTGAATTTCGCAGCTTCTTTCTTTTATCTAACAATTTTTAAATTTTGTATCTATGAAAACTTTCCATAGAAACTGGCGATATTAAAGTAAAGTTTTAATTCTTTACCGTCGGTCTGTAAAATAGTGATAATGTCGTAAGGTTTATCATTATTAATATTGAGTGTTTGCTTCTTTAGTTTACAATTTGGGTAATGCTCCTTAATCCATTTATATTCTGCATTTAAACCCTTTTGCTCGCTAGTTTCTATCATGATTACTGCAGTGGAGAACGAGAGACCTTCATCGAGGTATTTTGTTGTGTCAATAGAAGTTTTGTTATGAGAAGCAGATTGAGCCATTGAAGTGTCATTCGTAAAGAGGGGAAATATAGCAATCCAAAGTCCGAAAATATATGCAACATTAAATTTCATAGGGCCAATCATTTTTAAAAAACTTGATTTGTAAAGGTAGAATAGAGTAAGTGCAAATTTAGTGCCATCAACTCAGTGAAGTTGTAGTTTTTTTACCACAAAAAACTGTTAAGGTGTTTTTCTGAAAAAAAATCGGTGTTTTCACCGTAGTAGAATTGAGATGACTAGTAAAAAAAAGAGCTGCCAATTGGCAGCTCTTTAAATTTTTTTAGTAGGCACTGATCGAATCGTAAACGATCACTTTTTTCCATAAATGATTACAGCTATCTACAAAATGTAAATGTATCGGGTCAATCTGATAAGCGTCTTGATCTGCTTTATTTGCAAATTGCACTAGCCAAGAAAATGCATAACTGGTGTCAATCACGTCTCTGTTTGTTGGAGCTGGAATACCTATATGAAATTGTTGAATAGTTGAAACTGAACTCAGCTTTTTTAATCCCTCTAATAATGCAACATGGCACTCCTTACTCTCAGGATTTTCTAACCAAAAATAAACGTGATGAATAAATAAATTTTGTGATAGCATTTTTTTTGAATTTTACTTTTAAATTAATCTATTACCCGGTCGATAATTTTACCGGAAATTTTGTTTTTTAATATAATTTTTTTTGCTCCAAAATGTGTCATCTCTTCTTTGATTAGCCAATGTTCTGCATCATATTCTACTAGATGACTTTCTTTAC
>JAYUFN010000011.1:0-7374 GCA_043738705.1 Bacteroidota bacterium | reverse complement strand
CCAAAACGCCTCCCCTTTCTGTTAAACGATCAAACTCTATCAGTACCGCTTCTTCTACTAAATCGGTAAGTTCTTCAATCAAAAAGCTACCTTGATTTGGGTTTTCGTTTTTAGCAGTTCCTAGTTCTCGATTGATAATTAGTTGAATAGCCATCGCCCTTCTTACACTTTCTTCGGTGGGGGTAGTTATGGCCTCATCATAGGCGTTGGTATGAAGGCTATTACAGTTATCATAAATGGCGTACAAAGCTTGAAGTGTTGTACGGATATCGTTAAAATCTATTTCTTGTGCGTGCAGACTTCTGCCACTTGTTTGAATATGGTATTTCAATTTCTGTGACCGATCATTTGCATCATATTTATGCTTCATTGCTTTAGCCCAAATCCGACGCGCTACTCTACCAATCACACTATATTCTGCATCCATTCCATTGCTGAAAAAGAAAGAAAGGTTTGCTGCGAAATCATCAATATGCATTCCTCTACTCAAATAATATTCAACATAGGTAAACCCATTTGATAAAGTAAAAGCTAGCTGTGTAATAGGGTTAGCACCTGCTTCTGCAATATGATAGCCGCTAATACTAACGCTATAGAAATTTCGAATTTTATGGTCGATGAAATATCGTTGTACATCACCCATTAATTTTAATGCAAACTCAGTTGAGAAAATACAAGTATTCTGTGCCTGATCTTCTTTTAAAATATCTGCCTGTACGGTACCTCGCACCTGTTCAAGTGCCTCTGCTTTTAATTGATAATAAATTTCAGCAGGTAGCACTTCATCAGCAGTAATACCTAATAATTTAATGCCTAATCCACTATTTCCTTCGGGAAGTCTTTCAGGTGAGGAAGGATTATAATAAATAGGCTTGACAATATTTCTAAATTTATTTTCGATATAAGCATTCACCTCTTCCCATAATTTTTTTTCGTTAATATATTTTTCACAAAGCTGGTCAATTGCTGCATTCATGAAAAAGGCTAAAACAATCGGAGCTGGTCCATTGATGGTCATGCTTACAGATGTTTTTGGATCGCAAAGATCAAACCCACTATATAATTTCTTAGCATCATCAAGTGTTGCCACACTTACGCCACTATTTCCAACTTTTCCGTAAATATCTGGCCTAGATGCAGGGTCTTCACCATATAAAGTAACACTATCAAATGCTGTTGATAATCGGATTGCAGGCTGTGCAAGCGATACATAGTGGAAACGTTTATTAGTTCTCTCAGGCCCGCCTTCACCAGCAAACATTCTGGTAGGGTCTTCACCCTGCCGTTTTAATTCAAATACACCCGCTGTATATGGAAATTCTCCAGGTACATTTTCTGTTAACTGCCATTTTAAAATATCTCCCCAGTCTTTGTATTTAGGCAAAACTATTTTAGGAATTCTGGTTCCACTAAGCGAACGTGTTACCATTGTTTGTTTAATTTTTTTTCCTCTCACCTCATATTCAAAGAAATCGGAACTGTATTTTTTTAGTAAGTCTGGCCATTGTTCAATTAGTTTTTTGCAATCTTTATCGAACAGATTTTCAAAATGATTTTTCAAATCCAGTATTAGATCATACTGCTTTGTATCTTTTTTAAATTGTTTATTTTCTTCGATCGAATCGAGGGTGCCATTGATCTGATACAGTTTAGAAGCAATGCTTGTTTGATTTGATACCCATTTATCATTGCTTCTATTTAGGTCTGCAATCTCAGAAAGATAGCGTACTCTTTTTGGGGGGATAATCTGAGATTGAGTTGATTTCTCAGCTTTTAACCACGCTTCGGGCTCTGACCCAAAATCAGTTTCCGTTTTTGTTTTAATTGCATTTACGATCTGTATAAATAATTCATTTACGCCGGCATCGTTAAACTGTGCTGCAATCGTGCCAACGATGGGAAGCTCTTCATCTTTTGCTTCCCATAAACTATGATTTCGCTTATACTGTTTTCGAACATCATGTAATGCATCCAGTGCCCCTGCTTTATCAAACTTATTAATACAAACAATATCTGCATAGTCGAGCATATTAATTTTTTCGAGCTGAGAAGCAGCCCCATACTCTGGTGTCATAATGTACAAACTAAGATCACAATAATCTAGTATGCTTGCATCACTTTGCCCTACGCCTGCAGTTTCTAAAATAATAAAATCAAAGCCCGTATTCTTACAAATATCTATCGCATCTTGCATGTAAGCACTTAAAGCAGTGTTATCATCTCGCGTAGCCATACTTCGCATGTATGCTCTGGGATTAGAAATAGAATTCATCCTAATTCGATCTCCCAATAAAGCACCTCCAGTTTTTTTCTTTGAAGGATCAACAGAAATTACTGCGATAGTTTTATCGGTAAAATGTTGTAAGAATCTTCTAACTATTTCATCGGTTACAGAACTTTTACCCGCACCACCTGTTCCCGTTATTCCAAGAACAGGAATCTTATGCTTAATGACCTTTAATAAAGTTTTTGAATTAGTCTTTGTATTTTCTGCATTGGTAATCAGGCGAGCCACTTTTCTAATATCTTTCGATTCTTGCAAAAGCATTTGTCTTGGATAATCAGTATTTACTGGCAACTCAAAATCGCAATGTAGTATCAAATCTTCGATCATACCTTCAAGACCCATCTGACGCCCATCATCAGGGCTATAAATTCTGGTGATTCCATACTGATGTAATTGTCTGGCTTCTTCAGGCAAGATGGTTCCGCCGCCACCTCCAAAAATCTTGATATGACCGCAACCATTTTGATCCAGTAAATCTTTCATGTATTTAAAAAACTCGAGATGCCCTCCCTGATAGGATGTAATGGCAATTCCCTGCGCATCTTCTTCTATGGCACATTCTACGATTTCCAACACACTTCTATTATGTCCTAAGTGAATGATCTCTGCTCCTTTTGATTGTAGGATTCGTCGCATGATATTGATTGCGGCATCATGCCCATCAAATAAACTTGTAGCAGTAACTATTCTGATCTTGTGCTGTGGGATATAAGCCATATCAATCGGTATTGAAAAACAAAATTACAGTTTTGAAAGGAATAGTTAACGGGTGTTAGTTTTAGAGTTTTAATAAAAGAAGATGGAATTGATGTGACTGGCATAAATCTGTTTAAATTTATGAAAATTTTAGTGTTAACTCAAGCCGCATGTCATTCGAAATTAATATCGATTATAGCCAACACACTCCTGTAATTAAGTTACTCGATAATCAAACCCATTCAAGCGCAGAGATCTATGCGTATGGCGGCTTACTAAATGCTTTTACAGCAAGGGTTGGAGGGAGAGATCTAAATGTAGTTTCAGGATTTGAATCAGTAGATGACGCCACAAAGAATATCACAAATGGATTTAAAAGTGCAAAACTTTCTCCATTCGTTTGCCGTATGAGAGAAGGTAAATACGAGTGGAATGAAGATCTTTTTATGGCAGATAAATTTTTTTTAGGAAATCATGCGATTCATGGAATCATTTATGACGCAGCGTATCGAATCAGATCTTGTAAAACAGATGCGGATAGTGCAAGTGTTACTTTATTTTACGCTTATACTGGAACTGAGAAGGGTTACCCGTTCCCATATCTGATTCAGTTAGTTTGGAAACTCGAAAAAGCAAATAAACTCTCAGTAGTCACTTCGATCACAAATGCCAGCCCCGTGCCCATCCCAATTTCTGATGGATGGCACCCATATTTTACGCTAGGTGATACAATTGATGATTATACCATTCAATTCAACAGCAATCAACAAATTGAATTTGATGCAGATCTATTACCAACAGGGAATCTGATTCCTGAAAACAGATTTGAAAATGGAATTTCATTAAAAGGAATATTTCTAGATAACTGTTTTGAGTTAGATAAAAATATAAACTCCTCAAAATGTATTTTAACTAATAAAAATACAAAGCTGATCATAGAGCCATCTATCGCTTATCCTTACTTACAAATCTATACACCAGAAGATCGCAAAAAAATTGCTATCGAAAATTTGAGTTCCGCACCTGACGCTTTTAATAACAAGATAGGACTAGTGATTCTGGAACCTCAGGCAACTACTAATTTTTCAACCAGTTATACAATTATAAACGAATAAAATCTACAATTTCTCAACTGCAATCATACTGATTTCTACATGTACACCTCGTGGTAATCCTTTTACTGCTACTGTTTCCCGTGCAGGAAAATCGCCTGTAAAATAAGTGCCATATACTGCATTCACCTGAGCGAACAAACTCATATCACTCAAAAAAATAGTCGTTTTTATAATATGCTCGAAGCTCAGTTTAGCTTCGTCTAAAACTGCTTGAATATTCTTCATTACTTGATGCGTTTCAGCTTCCAAGCTACTCAATTCCAATTCTCCAGTTTCAGGAATAAATGCTACCTGTCCACTTAAAAAAACGAAGCCATTTGCTCTTATGGCCTGGTTATAAGGACCGATAGGTGATGGGGCTTTATTTGTATTGATAACTTGCTTTGGCATAATATTTATTTTAATCGGAAGCAATTTGCTGCATTTCCTTCAAGCTACCAACCTAAATTTGCAGATTCAAAAGAATGTGATGCAAATAGTTGTAAAAGCTCGTTCCGAACAAAAGGCATCTTTACTTGCCCTAAATCTGGCTAAGGAACTTACCATTCATTGGGTAACCGATCTTAAAAATATCCCATCTGCGCAAGCCTATTTCGATCTATGTTTCGAAGAAGAAGGATTTGCTTTTCGAACTATTTTAAATGCCCCAATTTTCGTAAGTGCCGTTTTAATACCATCCAATCTACTTCCTGATAATGCCATCCGGATGAATGGCTGGGAAAGTTTTCTGAACAGGTCCGTATGGGAGATCTCTGGCAAAAGTCACTTTCTTAATCAAAATGCCATTGCCATTTTGGAGCAGTTAGGAATAAGAGGGATTCAAGTGCCCGATGAACCCGGTTTCATAGCTGCGAGAGTGATTGGCATGATCATTAATGAAGCCTATTTTGCTTTAGGAGAAGGTTTGAGTTCCAAGGAAGAAATAGATATTGCTATGAAATTAGGAACAAATTATCCAATGGGACCTTTTGAATGGGCTAGCAAAATTGGATTGCAAAAAATTGCTTCTTTATTAAAAATACTTTCTTTAAAAGACGATCGTTATGCACCTGCACCGGCATTATTGGCTGAGTTGGTTTGATAACTTTTGAATAATTTGTAAAATGTCACTGATTCTAAATATCGATACCGCCACAGAACATGCCAGCGTTTGTTTGGCTAAAAATGGCTCCAGTTTATTATTGGTAGAAAGCGATGATCAAAAACATCATGGGGCTTTTTTGCAGCCTACTATTCAACAAATTATGTTAGAAACCGGTTTTTCTCTAACTGATTTGGATGCTATTGCAGTAACCGAAGGGCCCGGAAGTTATACGGGCTTACGTGTTGGATTGGCTTCTGCTAAAGGCATTTGCTATGCGTTACAAAAACCGCTGATCACCATCAATACCCTTAAAGTAATGGCTCAGGCATTGATTAATAACACTCCCAAAACTGATTCTACAACTCTGTTTTGTCCGCTAATCGACGCCAGAAGAATGGAGGTGTTTTCAGCAATTTATTCTGATCAACTTGAAACGATAGAAGCCCCCAATGCCAAAATTCTTGATGAAAATTCGTTCGCCGATTACTTAGCTCAAAGTAGGATTGTTTTTAGCGGTTCCGGCAGTTTGAAGTATAAACTCATCTGTAACCATCCAAATTCTTTTTTTAGCCCTGTACAACATTCTGCTTCGGAATTGTGTCTATTATCTCAAATAGCTTTTGATAATCAACATTTTGCAGATCTTGCCTATTCGGAGCCATTTTATTTAAAGCCATTTTTTATGCATAAATCCAAAAAATGACATAAGAATTACATATATTGTCAAAATATTTAATCTCAAAGCAAAATTTTAATTAACTTTAATTCGTAATTGTTTTTATTTTTTTAACCCAAAATGCTCCCCCCCATGAGTCAAATAATGCAATCAGTAGTTTTGAATGCCGGAAAAACTACTTTAAAAGTAGATTTTATTCACACTAAAAAAGCGGCTTTAATACTTAGATCGATCAATCACAAACTACGCCAGCAAATTATTAAACTGCTCGACGACCAGCAAAAAATGACTGTTACTGAGATCTACGTAAAATTGCGTTTAGAACAATCAGTAGCATCTCAACACCTAGCTATTTTGCGCCGAGCAGGAATTGTAGCTACCTCTCGTGATGGCAAATTCATTCATTATTCAGTCAATTACGCCCGTTTGGCAGAAGTAGTAGCTTTTGTTGAGACGCTTGTAGGATAATCGCTTCCATAAGCTATTTCCAGACCAACTTTATGACCATTTTATACTTTGGTTTAGGGCTTGCTATTATATTTGCCTAAATTTATTTTATGCTAATTGAACAAATATATACGGGATGCCTTAGTGAATCTGCTTACTATATTGAAAGTGAAGGTATAGCCGCTGTGATAGATCCTATTCGTGATATTGAAGAGTATTTGCATTTAGCTGCAAGTCGTAATGCAACCATAAAATATATATTTGAAACCCATTTTCATGCAGATTTCGTAAGCGGTCACCTTGACCTTGCTACTGCCACTGGCGCAACCATTGTATATGGTCCTTCAACCATTACGAATTTGCCGGTGCATATTGCAAAAGACGGAGAGGTTTTTAAGTTTGGTAATATCAGCATTAAAGTATTACATACTCCCGGGCATACACTAGAAAGTAGTTGCTTTTTATTGAAGGATGAAAATGGAAAAGATCACGCAGTATTTACGGGTGATACTTTATTTGTTGGCGATGTAGGACGTCCCGACCTAGCACAAAAACTCAACGACATAACAGTAGAAGATTTAGCCGGAATGTTATACGAAAGTCTACAAAACAAAATCATGCCGTTATCGGATGATGTGTTGATGTACCCGGGACATGGTGCAGGTAGTAGTTGCGGAAAAAATTTAGGACCAGAAACATTTAGTACAATTGGTGAACAAAAAGCAGGGAACTATGCGTTACAACAACCCGATAAAGCATCATTTGTAAAAGCAGTTACGGAAGGATTAACTGCTCCTCCAAGTTATTTTCCGATTAATGCGAAAATTAATAAAGAAGGCTACGAAAATATTAATGCGGTTATTAAAAAAGGTATGAAGGCCTTATCTGTAGCCGAGTTTAAAGAATTAAGCAAGAAAGATGAAGTGATTATTCTAGATTCTCGAATTTCCAAAATATTTACGGAAGGCTTTGTTCCAGGTTCAATCAGTATTGGACTTGGAGGTCGTTTTGCTGAATGGGGTGGGAGTATTTTACCTTTTGATAAATCTATTATTCTGGTTACTGAAAC
>JAYUFN010000010.1:0-2658 GCA_043738705.1 Bacteroidota bacterium | reverse complement strand
GATGGGGGAACTACCATAATTATTCAGGGTAAGAAGCGGTTTGAGTTAGTTGAAATGGAGACTGAGGATCCTTATTTTAGAGCTTCTATAAAATTATTTGAAGCTGATGTATTGCCTGTAGCAGACGACTTTGATGCTTACGTAAGTAGTATTAAAGATCTTGCTACCCAAATTATCCATTTATCACCCAACCTTCCAACAGAGGCATCCATCATTCTAAAAAATATAGAGAACCCATCTTTCTTGATACATTTTGTTAGTAGCAATTTAAATAGCGACCTCACTGAAAAGCAGGGCTTGCTAGAAACAAACGATATCTATAAACGTGCTGAAAGACTCATACATATTTTAAATAGGGAGTTGCAGTTTGCGGAATTGAAAGATAAAGTGACCAATAAAACGCGTACGGAAATTGATAAACAACAACGTGAATATTTTCTTCAGCAACAATTAAATAGTATCAAAGATGAATTGGGCGGCGATAGTAATGATCGCGAGATAGCCGATATGAAGAAAAAAGCTGAGGCAAAAAAATGGTCAGAGGCTGCAAAAAATTTGTTCAAGAAAGGGATCGAAAAACTTGAAAGGATGAATGCTTCAACCCCAGATTATTCGATTGTTTACAATCATCTAGATCTGATGCTCGACCTGCCTTGGGAAGATTATTCTGCAGATAACTACAATTTAAAAAATGCACAAACCGTTTTAGATCGAGATCATTATGGAATGTCGAAGATAAAAAGTAGGATTATCGAATACCTTGCGGTTTTGAAGTTGAAGGGCGATATGAAAAGCCCGATACTATGTTTTCTTGGCCCTCCAGGTATTGGTAAAACATCACTAGGAAGATCAATCGCACACGCTATTGGTAGAAAATATACAAGGGTAAGTTTAGGTGGATTACATGATGAAAGTGAAATTCGTGGACACCGTAAAACCTATATCGGGGCGATGCCAGGAAGGATTTTGCAGCAGATCAGAAAATGTAAATCATCGAATCCTGTTATGATACTTGATGAGATCGATAAAATCGGAATCGATGGTAGAAGTGATCCATCTTCTGCGTTATTGGAAGTACTTGATCCTGAACAGAACCATACCTTCTATGATAATTATTTAGAGATGGAGTACGATTTGAGTAAAGTGCTTTTTATCGCTACAGCAAATAATATACAAAATATACAGCCTGCATTACGAGATCGTTTGGAGATTATTGACTTGAGTGGTTATGCAGTAGAAGAAAAAGTGGAGATTGCTAAACGACATTTATTGCCGAAGCAAAAAGAAGCCCATGGTTTAGATAAAGTGAATTTTAAAATCAACGAAAAAGTACTTGAAAAAATCATTGAAAACTATACTCGTGAAAGTGGAGTAAGAGAGTTAGACCGACAGCTTGCTTCCATTATGCGTTATCAGGCCAAAGAATTGGTGATGAAAAAAAAGGTGAAAAGTATTTTGAGTGTTAATGATGTAGAGAAAATTTTGGGTCATTCAAGATATAGTAACGAGATCTATAAAACCGCGAATATGGCCGGTGTGGCAGTAGGACTTGCTTGGACCTATGTAGGGGGTGATATTTTATTTATTGAAGTAATTTTGGGCGAGGGTAAAGCAGAAATGAAACTAACTGGTAACCTTGGAAATGTGATGAAGGAGAGCGCAAGCACCGCTTTGAGTTATCTACAATCAAACGCAAGAAAATTTGGGATTGATCCTGAAGTGTTTGCCAAGAAAACGATTCATATTCATGTACCGGAAGGAGCAACTCCTAAAGATGGCCCTAGTGCTGGAGTAACTATGTTATCGGCATTGGCTTCTGCATTTACAGGAAGAAAAGTAAAACCTTATCTTGCTATGACAGGGGAGATTACTTTGAGAGGGCAAGTTTTGCCTGTTGGGGGAATTAAAGAAAAAGTATTGGCAGCTAAAAGAGCAGGATTAAAAGAGATCATTATGTGTACTATGAACGAAAAAGATGTTGAAGAAATTGATAGTACATTTATCAAGGGCTTGCAATTTCATTATGTAAAAACAATGCAACAGGTTTTGGAATTAGCATTGGTATAAAATAGGATAATAGCAATTTAAAATCTTGAAATCCTCCTCTTTTAGGGAGGATTTCTTTTGTCAATTTGGAAAGCTTTCTGCTTAGATTTGATTTTGAATTAGGAACATGTATAGAAACATATTCGTGATATTATATTTGTTGTGCTCGCAGGCAAATGCTCAAACTTTGGGTGGCAATGCCGTATTCAATTTTTTAGCACAACCCAATACCGCGCATCTTTCAGCGTTGGGTGGTGTTAATATAAGCTCCATTAGTAAAGATGTTGGAATGGCTTTTCATAACCCAGCTTTATTACGCGATTCGATGGATCAGCAACTCAATACTTCTTTTTATACTATTTCGGATGCTGTAAAACAGTTTGGGTTGAATACGGCATTTCATATTGCATCAATCAATTCTAATATTGGCCTAGGAGTACAATATTTAAACTATGGATCACTAACTCAAACAGACGCTTCCGGAAATATGATCGGTAGTTTTAAACCTGCAGATTATGTGGTGCAATTGATGTTTTCTAAACCATATAAAGAACGATGGTGGTATGGGTTAACTGCAAAATTTATTAACTCTTCTTATGGACCATATCATTC
>JAYUFN010000009.1:0-2672 GCA_043738705.1 Bacteroidota bacterium | reverse complement strand
ATTTTCGAACTGCGGTCAGATGTGTGTAGCCCCCGATTATGTATTGGTGCACGCCTCTAAGAAAGAAGCTTTGGTAAAAGCTATGTGCGAAAAGATTGAACAATTTTTTAGTAATATCCCAGAAGAAAGTGACAACTATGGAAAGATAATCAATGAAAAACAATTCGATCGCGTAGTTGCTTATTTGAACGAAGGTAAAATATTATATGGCGGCAGAAATAATCGAGATATATTATTTATTCAACCAACTATATTAGATGACATTTCTTTGGATGCTAAAATTATGCAAGACGAAATTTTCGGTCCTGTGCTACCAATCATTTCATTTGAAACTATTGAAGAAGCCAAAGCGATCATAGCGCGCCATCCGAACCCACTTGCCTTTTATATATTCACTCAAAATAGTGAAACTGAAAAAGCATGGTTAAACGCAGTGCCCTCTGGAGGAGCTTGTGTCAACAATGCTAGTTGGCATTTAACCAATCACCACCTACCTTTCGGCGGAAGAGGCTTTAGTGGAACAGGGGCTTATCATGGTAAATTTTCAATGGATACTTTCAGTCATAAAAAAGCGGTGATGAAAACACCCACATGGTTTGATCCAGCTATGAAATATCCTCCATTCAAGGGTAAGCTAGGTTTGTTTAAATGGATTATCAGATAATTTGATCGCCTTAATAACTTACACTATGAAAAAAATAGTTTTTATTTTTATTATTTTACTTGCAATTCTGCTATTAATTAAAAAGAAGGATATGAGTTATAGACAATCAATTTTAAAAGCAATATATCCTTTAATCATGTTGCCAGGTAAACTGATAGGATCAAAGAATGCTATACAAAAAAATAGCAATCATATAGTACCACAAAAGAATTTTTACGAAATGAAAGTGGCGTTAAATAATGGTACAATTCTTAATCTGAATCAGTTTAAAGGCAAGAAAATATTATTGGTAAATACGGCAAGTGATTGTGGGTATACAGGTCAGTACGCAGAGTTAGAAAAATTATATCAAGAACATAAAGAGAAACTAGTAATTATCGGGTTCCCTGCAAACGATTTTAAAGATCAGGAGAAAAAAGACGATCCCGCAATTGCAGAATTTTGTAAGGTTAATTTTGGGGTGACTTTTTATTTAGCAAAAAAATCGCAAGTGATTAAAGGTGCAGATCAAAATCCTATTTTTAATTGGTTATCAGATCGCGAGAAGAATGGTTGGTGCAATCAAGAACCCAAATGGAATTTTTGTAAATATTTAGTGGATAGCAATGGGGTACTTACGCATTTTTTTGCCCAAACAATTTCTCCTTTGGATCCACAGGTGTGGGGGGAGTAAAGTAAAAATTCAAAATTCAAAAGTCAAAAAGGTAACACCCTTAAATGCAGCGCCATTTTTTTGACTTTTGAATTTTATATCGGGCATTTCTGATGGTAATCGATGAGTTCAATCTGCGCTCTTTCGAACTCATAACCCTTATAATATTGATACAATTCATCAAGTACTGCTTCAACTTCCTCAACAGTATTTAGTGTTACCAATCTGCTGCGAAATTCCTTGATATTAGGGAGCCCTTTTAAATAATTGGTGTAGTGTCTGCGCATTTCGTAGATGCCTGCAATGCCACCCTTCCATTCAAAAGATTTATATAAGTGTTTTTTGCAAACAACAATCCGCTCTTCCAAAGTTGGTGGAGCCATTAATTCTTTGTGTTCTACATAATGTTTTATTTCACGAAAAATCCAAGGGTAACCGATTGCGGCTCTTCCAATCATAATGCCATCTACTCCATAGCGCTCTTTGTAAATCAGTGCTTTCTGAGGCGAATTAATATCGCCATTCCCAAAGATTGGAATTTGGATACGTGGGTTGTTTTTTACTTTTGCAATCAGGCTCCAGTCAGCTTCACCCTTATATAATTGTGCACGCGTTCTGCCGTGTATTGCTAATGCTTTAATCCCAGCATCTTGTAAACGTTCTGCTACCTCCTCAATATTTTTGCTATTATCATCCCATCCCAAACGCGTTTTTACTGTTACTGGAAGCTTGGTGCTTCTTACAACTGCTTCGGTAAGACGGATCATCAGATCTAAATCTTTTAATACTCCGGCACCCGCACCCTTGCTTACTACTTTTTTTACAGGGCATCCAAAGTTGATGTCAACTAGATCTGGATTTACCGTATCAACAATTCTTGCACTGAGTGCCATAGCGTCTTCATCACCCCCGAAAATTTGAATTCCAATTGGCCGTTCATAATCGAAAATGTCTAATTTCTGTCGGCTTTTAATGGCATCTCGGATCAGACCCTCGCTACTAATAAACTCAGTATACATCAAGTCCGCCCCATTATCCTTACACACTGCACGGAAGGGAGGGTCGCTTACATCCTCCATAGGAGCTAGTAATAAAGGGAAATCAGGTAATTGTATCTTATCAATAGTAACCATCGTATTATTTAGAATAAAGGCTACAGATAGGGCTCTTGCCTTTTATCCATTATCTTGCAGCCGCATTGTACAAAAATGCAAATTTACAATCTTATTTCAGATTTGCATGCGTCAAAAAATTGAACTGAATTATCCCATACAATTTGCTTTGTTATTGGGTTTGTTGGGTATTGCGTTGATTTTGGGTAACACAATTGTTCTAGTCATAGGTTCTGTTATGATG
>JAYUFN010000008.1:0-2684 GCA_043738705.1 Bacteroidota bacterium | reverse complement strand
GCAGCAAGCTACCATAGAACAATGTCAGATAGGGCTTAACGAATTGAAAAATTCTAGTGAATCTAGATAATTCAAATATTTTTTTTGGTGCTGTTTTTTGCATGATCGGGTACAAATGTAACAACAATGAATGCTTCAGGTTCACCGCTCTTAAAAAATTGCCGAACTGTTTTTGTTAATTTAAGCTTAGATAATGGTAACTAGTCATTGCTTATATTCGTGATTCGATGGATCAAGCCGTGGAAAAACAACAAATAGAAGAAGCATCGCTTCCAAAATATAATCTTACGATCGATCAGGAAAAGAATGAGATCATCAGGCACTACCGAGCCCTGTTGAGGAGTTTGCGTCCAAAACTGAAAAGAGGGGATAAGGAATTGGTTCGACATGCATTTGAAATGGCTGCTGAAGCACACAAAACGATGCGTCGAAAAAGTGGCGAGCCCTACATCATTCATCCGATTGCAGTAGCAATGATCTGCGTAGAAGAAATTGGATTAGGTGTGCGAAGTACCATTTGTGCACTATTACATGATACCGTTGAAGATACTGATATCACGCTTGAAGATGTAGAACATGAATTTGGTACTGAGATCATGCGGATTGTTGACGGACTAACCAAGATTTCGAATGTAATTGATACCAATACCAGTCAGCAAGCAGAGAATTTCAAAAAAATTCTTTTAACGCTTACTGACGATCCGCGCGTGATACTGATAAAACTAGCAGACCGTTTGCACAATATGCGTACGCTCGATCACATGAAGCGTGAAAAACAATTAAAGATCGCATCCGAAACAGTTTGGGTATATGCACCACTTGCACATCGCATGGGATTGTATAGTATCAAAACAGAATTAGAAGATCTTTCCATGAAATACATGGAGCCCGAAGCTTACCGAGATATTGCAAAAAAATTATCGGAAACAAAAAGAGAAAGAAGCAGGTATATCAACGAATTTATTCGTCCACTAAAAGATAAATTAGAAGCTTCTTCCTTTGATTTTGAAATTTACGGAAGGCCAAAAAGCATCCATAGTATTTGGAATAAAATCAAGAAAAAGTCTGTTGCATTTGAAGAAGTATACGACCTGTTTGCCATCCGGGTTATTTTAAATTCCCCCGCAGAAAAAGAGAAAGAAGATTGCTGGAAAGTTTATTCTTTGATCACCGACGAATATTCGCCTTCCCCTGAAAGATTAAGAGATTGGTTGAGCAACCCCAAAAGCAATGGATATGAGGCTTTGCACACAACGGTGATGGGGCCACAAGGTAAATGGGTAGAAGTACAGATTCGTTCTAAAAGAATGAATGAGATTGCGGAAAAAGGTTTGGCTGCACATTATAAATATAAAGAGGGCGGAGGCGATGAAGATCGCTTCGATAAATGGTTCGGACAGATTAGGGAAATGTTGGGAACACCCGATACGGATACAGTGGATTTCCTTCAGGATTTTAAAACATCATTTCTTGCAGAAGAGATTTATGTGTACACACCAAAGGGCGATGTAAAAATGTTACCTGTTGGAAGTACGGCGCTCGATTTTGCATTTTCGATTCACTCTGCAATCGGCACCAAATGTATTGGTGCAAAAGTGCACCACAAACTGGTACCCATCAGTCATAAATTACGAAGTGGCGATCAAATAGAAATCATCACGAGTAATAAGCAAAAACCTTCGGAAGACTGGCTGAATATTGTAGTTACTGCAAAAGCAAAAAGCAAGATCAAAGATGCGCTTCGCGAAGAAAAAAGGAAGATTGCTGAAGATGGAAAATATACATTGCAACGCAAACTAGAGAGTGTAGGCGCTTCAATGAATCAACACAATATGGATGAATTGGTACACTTTTATAAAGTGCCATCTAGTCTGGATCTTTTATATAAAATTGCAACCAAATCAATTGATCTTCGTGAACTAAAAGATTTTGTTGTAATTGGCGATAGGATAGAACATCCACGACCTAAACCGGTTATCCAGGAACTAAATGTAGAACAGCATCATGCCAAACATTTTAATAAGAAAGATTCTGAATTAATCATTTTTGGAGAAAGTAGCGATAGGATCGTTTACAACCTTGCAAAGTGTTGTAACCCCATTCCAGGAGACGATGTTTTTGGTTTTGTGAGCACTGGGAAGGGTTTGATCATACACCGAACAAATTGCCCCAATGCCACACAATTAATGGCCAATTATGGACATCGTGTGGTGAAAACGAAGTGGGCAAAAAATAAAGAGATCTCATTCCTTACAGGTTTGAAAATTATTGGAATGGACGACGTAGGAGTAATCAATAAAATCACGAATATTATTAGTGGAGATATGCGCGTAAATATTGCAGCACTTACCATTGAATCTTCAGAGGGTATTTTTAGAGGTACGATCAAAGTGTTTGTGCACGACAAAGAGGAACTCGAAGAGCTTGTTGAACGATTAAAACAATTAAAGGGAATACAAACAGTTGATCGTTTTGATACCGAATCGCTTTCAAATTAATAGTTTTATAATAGAAATTTAAAATCTAGAAAATTAATTTGCTGCATTGCATTTTTACTCAAAAGCAAGGCCTATTTTTGTTCGATTCAAAACAAATATATGGTTGATGTAATTCTAGGTTTACAATGGGGCGATGAAGGAAAAGGGAAAATTGTAGACTATTTTGCGCCCAGATATGATATCGTT
>JAYUFN010000007.1:0-2684 GCA_043738705.1 Bacteroidota bacterium | reverse complement strand
TTTCCACTAGAGCTTCCAATAACAGCCCCAACACTTCCAACAATAGGGGAAAAAAGAACCCCTAGTATAATATCACCCAACATATATTGCGCACGATTTTCTTCATCATTTTCACCAAGGCCTATAATTATTCCTGTTACAATGCTTGCACCTGCACCAATGACAAAGCCAATTCCACCGCTTCCTTTTTTCGTAAGAAGAATTTTACTAATTCTATTAAAAGGTATAGTATCAAAATAGAGTTTTCCGCTTTTAGTATTTGAAAGAATTATTGAGCTATCATTTACTAAATAAATAATCCCTTTTACTGTCTTTCGAATTGAGAAATAAACTTTTGTATTGTAGGTTTTGCCAAATTCAATTTTTTCATTTTGAGCAATGAGGGATAATGGAATAAGAATAATTGAAATGATAAAAAATATTTTTGCTAAATGCTTATTCATAATGTATAAATCGCCAATAACTACTAATTAAAAATTAAATAAAATAGAATTTGCGATAAAACTTATTAAATACTCAACCATAAATTCTCTAATTTTTATCTCATACTAACAAATATTGTTATTGTTGGATATTCTGCATGATTTTTCTTGCATTATTATTTACATTAAGATGGCCCGCAATAATTATTGAATTACCATAGTGGGATATGCTTGTTATTTGAGAGATGTTATTAAGGTTAAAGGAGCACACCTGCCATGAAGACCCGTTCCACGAAACAATTTTTTGTGTACTTACTCCATCTGCATCTATAAATTCACCTGCTATGTAAAGTTTATTTTCAAATGAATGCATGGCGGTAATAAAACAGGTCACTCCGTCACCCAGACCATTTATTGTAATTCCATTATATGAGGCAATAATACCAGATGGATTTTCATTTATATATCCAAACAATCCCGAGAAATATAATTGTCCGTCGCATGTACTCATATTAAAAACTTTGCCTTTAATAGAATCTGAAAGATTTGCCCACGAATCGTCACTTAATTTGGCAATTCCATGAATCTTTAATGTATCTATATATTCTATATCTCCACATATATAAAGAGTGTTGTTAAAATTACACAATGACAAAACATTCCCATCAATGAATTGTTGAAATGGTAACCATGAAGTACCATTCCATCGAAATAAATTATTGATTGCATTTTTACCAAAATTTCCGCCTGCAATCAGAGTATCATTAAATAAACACAACGAATTAATTATACATCCAGATGTTCCCAAACCCTCCGCTCCAATTGCATTCCAATTAGCCTCTTTCCATTCAGCAATATTTTTTAAAAGACTTCCATTAATGTAGTTAAAAGATCCCCCAATAATTAAATTTCCATTTACTTTAATCATTGTCTTTACTTCTCCATCAATTGTTGATGCAATTTCTTGCCACGAAGAACCATTCCATTTTTGTATTGATGATGATTTTGTACCATTCGAATTGTAAGTCATACAGCTTGCGTACAGTAGGTTTAATACGTCGTCTGCGTATAAACAATTAACTATCTCACCGCTGCATTCGATTTCTGTTATAGATTGTGCTCGAAGTGTAGAAAAGTAATTACATAAAATTATTAAGATCCCAATTTTGAATTTAAATTTAAAACTGACCATAATTAATTAGATTTAATTACTTTTATTATTTTCTGAACGCTTTCGGTAGAAACATATAAAAAATAGATTCCATTTGCTTGGTTTTCAATACTCCTAAATTTGATTTCATTTGTGCCTATTTTACCTTCAGAGAAAACAGCTTCTGTTATTTGATGACCAAGTAAGTCCTTTAGCTGCGCTTGAATTTTTTGACTCTGTTGTAAATCGATGTAAAGTGAAAAGGTATTTATTACAGGATTCGGATATATTCCAGCGTTTATTTCTACGGTTTTTTTATTGTTAATTTCAGGTGTTGAAATAGAATTATCTGTATAGCTACCAGAATTTCTATGAAATATATTTCCGTGTGGTTCATTGCATTCTATGGGATCAATATATGCATAAAAATCTGCACCAGCATTAATCTCGAATCCTGTTTGTAAACTTATTGATTCACTTGCTCTGTAAGTAACATCCCCATTACTATGTATTTTATTTGATGCTGTTATCGTATTAAATGATTCAATAGCAGTTGGGCTTTCATGGCTGCCAAACCCCGTTGTTGGGCTATAAGAATTAAAAAAAGGATAATCGGTTATTTCTTCAGATCTGGTTAGTTTATTAAAAGGCTTTTTTAATTCATCTCTAAACACATACCGGTATAAATTATAATAAAACATATAATCAATTCCATTATAGTCACCTTCATATCCACCATCCCACACATTCGTTTCACCTCTATTTTCCGGATGAATTAATCGTGAAGCGCTACTCCATTCATAACTTGGGTAATCTATTGAACCATTGGAATAATTATAAGGCCCATAGCAAGGAGCATCATTTAATAGATCTTCTAAGTAGTTGCGAGCATTCACTGGGGAAGCATCAAACTGCCCTTCGAATATTTGCAGATCATCTTGCGGATGAAGAGCTTTTTTGAAAAGAGGAATATAACTAAAATCATTTTTACCAACAGCACAGCCCCTCGAATGATTTGGATCCCACCTATTATATATAGCACATAAATCAGCAACTTTAGAATATTCTCCCTGGCTTACAATAGCATAAGCAAGCGTGTTAGCAACTTCCCA
>JAYUFN010000006.1:0-2724 GCA_043738705.1 Bacteroidota bacterium | reverse complement strand
TTTTATCTCCCCCCCACCTAAACAAGAAGGTCCAATGGTAGTAGCCCCATAGATACGGCTATTCATTTTTAATACTGAATTTTCTCCCAAAACAAATGGCCCCCTAACACAAGATCCTTCCATCACTTCCGCATCTTTTCCAATATAAATTGGACCGGTTTTGGAATTTAGTGTACAAAATTCCATTTTAGCACCCGCTTCAATAAAGATATCGGCTGTTTGAATAACATGAACTGTAGGTGAGATGGGTTGAGATGCACGACCCTTTGTAACCAATTTAAAATCCTCACGAATGATGTTATCGTTCCATAGCATAATCTGCCATGGATATTGCAACCGCTTTACAGCTGCATAATTAATGGCAGTATTAAATAAAGTAATAGAAGGTTTAAAAGAAGCAGCGTTAGTTGATAATCTACCAGCTATCAAACCCTTCTCATCAAATAAACAAGAATTTATTTCAAGATTTAAAATAGTATAAACTAATGCATCATCCGCTATGACTGATGCATCGATCCAAATGTGATTGCCCAATAAAAGTGGTGGATATAATATCTGCAAATAATCTTCGGTATGTATCAATACTTCCTGTTTAGTTTTGAGTGCCCATCGTTCTTGAATCGACAAAATACCAAAACGTAAAGAAGCAATTGCTTTTGTATAAGTTAGTGGAAACAGACTTTTTCGTACATCTGTATCAAATAATACTATGGCCATATGGCAAAATAAAGAATAATTCTACAGATTAAATTGAGTTGATAATGATCTATTTACTACCATTTGTGCATTATTATTTGTTTCGATTAAAATCAAGTCTATGTTGGTTATTCTTTTGAAAAAAAGCAGAATCAAAATTGTCCTTAACTTGCATCCTTAATTTTAAAACAATATTTATGAGTTTAGGATATTTTTCTTACCCAGCTCCCGCAAATGAGCCTGTATTAAATTATGCACCGGGGAGTCTAGAACGAATAGCATTAAAAAAAGCAATTACAGATCTTAAAAAGAAGCATTTGGATATTCCAATGTATATCGGTTCAAAAGCTGTAAGAACTGGTAAGCTTGTAGAAATTCATCCTCCACATGAACTAAGTCATACCCTAGGTTCATTTCATAGTGGTGATGCAACTCACGTTAAAGCAGCTATTGATGCAGCTTTGAAAGCAAAAGAATCTTGGGCAGCATTGAGTTGGGAAAGCAGAGCACATATTTTTTTAAAAGCAGCCGATTTATTGGCTACAAAAAATCGTTTCCAAATGAATGCTGCAACCATGTTGGGGCAGAGTAAAAATGCCTATCAAGCAGAAATTGATTCTGCTTGTGAGCTAATTGATTTTCTGAGATATAATGTGCATTTTTTAAGTAAAATTTATCAGGAACAACCTATTTCAAGCAATGGGATGCATAATCGTTTGGAGTGGCGACCTTTAGAAGGATTTGTACTTGCAATCACTCCTTTTAATTTCACAGCCATTGCGGGTAATTTGCCAACATCAGCGGCAATGTGTGGCAATGTGGTTGTGTGGAAGCCAGCTAATACGCAGGTGTATTCTGCACAATTAATTATGCGAATCTTGAAAGAAGCTGGCCTTCCTGATGGGGTTATTAATTTAATTTATGTTGATGGACCTACTTTAGGATCTATTTGTTTTTTGCATAGAGAATTTGCAGGAGTTCATTTTACAGGATCAACTGCTGTGTTCAATAATATGTGGAAGACCATTGGAGAAAATATGAGTAATTATCGGTCTTATCCAAGAATTGTAGGTGAAACAGGAGGTAAGGATTTTGTAATTGCTCATAAATCTGCTAACGTAGATGCAGTTGTAACTGCATTAGCGAGGGGGGCATTTGAATATCAGGGTCAAAAATGTTCTGCGGCATCAAGGGCATATATCCCTAGCAATATGGCGGAAGCAGTGAAAACGAAATTGGTTGCTGCTATCGAGTCCATGAAAATGGGTACCGTGGAAGACTTTAGTAATTATATTAATGCCGTGATCGATGAAAAATCATTCAACAGTATTACTAAGTATATCAACAATGTAAAGAAAAACAGAAAAGCTACCATATTGGTTGGGGGAAATTATAGTAAATTGAAAGGTTACTTTATTGAACCAACTGTAATAGTTACCAGAGATCCAAAGTACGTAACTATGTGCGAAGAAATTTTTGGACCAGTTCTTACAATTTATGTATACGATGCAGAAAAATTTGAAGCAACACTTAGCTTATTGGATAGCACTTCAAATTATGCTTTAACCGGAGCAATTCTATCACAAGACAGAGCCGCAATTGAACTAGCAACAAACAAATTGCGCAATGCCGCTGGTAATTTTTATATCAATGATAAGCCAACTGGCGCCGTTGTTGGTCAACAACCTTTTGGAGGTGCAAGGGCCTCAGGTACCAATGATAAGGCCGGTAGCCAATTAAATTTATACCGCTGGTTAAGTGCCAGAACAATTAAAGAAACCTATAATCCCCCAACGGATTATCGTTATAGTTTTCTAAATGAAGCTTAATAAAACGCCCCGAATTGGGGCGTTTTACATTTAGTAGGTAGAAATTCTAACAATTACTTCATATGGTTTTGCTGCTCTTTAGCAGCTTTATGAGTTAGTATTGTTGTTCAAAACTTCTAATATTTATTATGGATAAACCTTTATACTATTTTCTTTTTATCCTTTTAATTTGTGCTTCTTTTCAAACCAATGCACAAAA
>JAYUFN010000005.1:0-2725 GCA_043738705.1 Bacteroidota bacterium | reverse complement strand
TAAGAAGTGAGGAGTGAGAAGTGAGAAGTGGCTTGTTAGTTATTGAATGAAAAGTTGACTTAAATAAAAAAATCGCCCCGAATAGTTCGGGGCGATTTTTTTTTGGTGAATGAGTATTAAATTTTGTGAAAAAGTGATAAGTTCTTCACAAATAAACTTTCTAACCATTCTTCACTCTTCACTCTTCACTTCTTACTGAATGTCCCACGCCAAAGCCGAAGCACCTAAGATCGCTGCGTCTGACTCTTTTAAGTGGCTAACAAGGATCTTTACTTTATTTTGGAATACTTGTATCAGGTTAGCTTCCATACTCTCTCTAGTGGGTTTTAAAATCAGATCTCCAGCTTTTGTGAGTCCGCCAAATAATACAATTGCAGAAGGGCTAGAGAACATTACAAAATTCGCCAAAGCCAACCCCAGTATTTTACCTGTAAACTCGAATATTTCTTTTGCTAGTAAGTCGCCAGCCATCGCAGCATCGTAAACTTTTTTAGAGTCGAGCTGATCTTTAGGAACATCTCGTAATAAACTTGGGGTATCTGAGTTTTCTAAAAATTCAATTGTTGTTAATCTTACACCAGTTGCAGATGCATAGCTTTCTAATGAGCCCCTCTTGCCTGTGCCTTCGTGATAGCGACCATCTGGAATTACAATCACGTGGCCAAGTTCACCAGCAAAACCATCGTGCCCATAAATCAAAGTTCCATTTGCAACAATACCACTTCCAACACCTGTTCCCAAAGTGATCATGATAAAGTCTTTCATATCCTTTGCCGCGCCATATTTCATCTCGCCCAAGGCAGCAGCATTTGCATCATTAGTTAAAACAACGGGCAACTTGAATTCGTCTTGAATTAATTTTGCCAACGGAATAATTCCTTTCCAGGGCAGATTAGGAGCGTACTCGATGGTGCCCGTATAAAAATTTCCATTTGGAGCTCCTACACCAATACCACGAATCCTACCAATGCCTCCTATATTATCAATTAAAGGCTGCACCTTCTTGTGTAATTCAGCAATAAAGCCTTCAATTGTTTGATGCCCTCTAGTCGACATCTCACTAGAAAAAAGTACATTCCCCTCTTTGTCAACAATACCAAATTTGGTGCCTGTTCCTCCGATATCTATACCAATGGCTAATTGTTCCATTCCTGAATTTATAGTTGCCATAAAAAGCTGAAATTAAATTGAAAATTAGTGACCACCACCACTGGTTTTAACATCATAGTCAATACCCTGTGTTTTTAAAATTCCTTTAACGCGTACGGCATAAAAAGCTAGATAGGCAAAACACAAGGCACCAACAATATAACTGTATTGAATGCCTAAAATTTTGTCATCTGCAACCCATCCTTGTAAAGCCGCAATTACGCCTCCGCCCATAATCATCATAATTAATAAACTACTTCCTTGGTTGGTATGTTTACCCAAACCGGCAAGTGCTAATGTAAAAATACATGGCCATAAAGTACTGCAAAACAAACCAACACTGATAAATGCAAATGCACTTATCATGCCTGAAGTTAGCATTCCAATAATCAATGCAATGATTCCTAAAGCTGAAAATATGAGTAACATTCTTGCAGGGTTTCCTTTACTAGTAATGTTTCCAATAATCATTGCAATAATTACAAGAGCATATATATAAAAGCTACTCATGTCGTGTTGCGCAATTGTATTTATAATTAAGAATACTGCAAAAGCTAAATAAGGCATCACAAAAGCTAATATTCTTTCTTTGCTTTGACTAACGCCAAACGCACCAACCGAGTTGGTCCATCTGCCAATCATTAAACTAGCCCAATACAATGAAATATATGGAGCTACTTTATCTGTAGTAATGCCTGCATGCTGACGCATAAATTCTGGTAAGTTTGTTGCAGTAGCAACTTCAACACCTACATAAACAAATATTCCAATCATACCCAACACCAACTGTGGGTATTGCAATGCAGAAGTTTTGTGTAATATTTTTGAACTGCTTTCTGCTTCTGCTTCAGCTACATGGTCTAAATCAATTTTATTTGGGATCGAAGAAAATTTAAAGAAAATAGCAACCAAAACAAAAGCTACACCCAAGATTAGATAGGGTGTTTTTACACTCTCAATTTTTGCTACTACATTACCACTGCTAACACTTCCGAAAATTGCAAAGCTTACAAGCAATGGTCCAATAGTTGTACCGAAGTTATTAATACCTCCTGCCATACTCAATCGCTGAGATCCAGTTTTAGGATCACCAATCACTACAGCCAGCGGATTTGCTGCAATTTGCTGCAAACTAAATCCGAGTGCAACAATAAATAAAGCCGTAATCATTAAGTTGAAAGAACCTTGATTGGCTGCAGGGAAAAACAAAAGGGTACCCAAGGCTGAAATGATAAGCCCTAATGCAATACCGTTTTTGTAGCCAATTTTGTTTAATAAATCACCACCAATTACCGATGAAACACCCACATAAATAAGTGAGCCTACCGTATAAGCAACATAAAAAGCTACTGCTACTAACTGACTTTGTAACTGGGTTAGTGTGAATGCTTTTTTAAATACGGGGATTAGAATGTCGTTACTGGCAGCAACAAAGCCCCAGAAAAAGAATACGGTAATTAGTGTACCGAATTGCGACCAATTAGTTTTTTGATTCATGGCAAGCTTTATGATGGTTAATTGAATAGGCTGTAAAATATATATATTTTATCAAGCAGAAAACTTTAAATGTTTTTTG
>JAYUFN010000004.1:0-2725 GCA_043738705.1 Bacteroidota bacterium | reverse complement strand
GAAGATTTCCATCCTGCAAATGTGCCAGAGCCTCAATCCCATTTGTGAAAGCTTCTATCTTAAAGAAATTACTGAAATATTTCATTAAAACGGATTGCATGAATTTGTCATCCTCTACAATTACCATCTTCAATGTCAAGGGCGCTACATTAGCCATATTGGGTTTAAAATAGTCTGGTGAAAAGTTTTTAATCAAAAAAGTAATTACTTATTATTCAATTACCTTCATGCAAGCTATTTATAAAAATACAGACTAACTGGCATATAAATGCATCAACGCCTATTAAATGCCGATTAAAATGTATTTTTTAAATTATTTAGAAAATTTAATACTCCTATTCATCTGACTCAGAATATTTTATGATTTCAATGAAACTTGAAATACCCCATCAACGATCTACTTTTTTTTTCTAACTTAGATTATTCAATAGCTCATACCCATCTATTAAATCAAGTTTTCAAAACTTCAAGTACCAGTTATGAGACCGATTTCGATTCCAGTTTTTATTAAAAGAATGTATTATTTAAACGACTCTCCCGATAAAATCTGCGCCGATATAAGAGCCGCATATCCTTTACTTCAAAAGACAGACATAGCAGTTTCTATAGTAATTCCAGCTTATAATGAAGAAAAAAGTATTCTTAAAACTTTAAACGCTATCGTTAATAATAAAACTAAATATGGCATAGAAATTTTGGTAGTAAATAATAATTCAAAAGACAAAACCGAGGAACTTGTAATTCAATCTGGGGTGAGGTGTATTTTAGAACCTATTCAAGGAATAACAGCCGCGAGAAATGCAGGTCTAGCTGCATCAAAAGGAAAATATATTTTAAATGCGGATGCAGACACCATTTACCCACAAGATTGGATTGAAGAGATGGTAAAGCCATTAGCTGAGGGGTATGGAGTTGCAGCTGTGTATGGTAGTTTTGCTTTTATTCCAACCAAGGGAACAGCTCGATTAGTATATTTCTGCTACGAATATATGGCCGATTTTATGCGGTGGATCAATAAAAGATTTCGTGAAGAAGCAATGAATGTGTATGGATTTAATTCGTGTTTTAGAAAAGATCAAGGAGTTGCAGTTGAAGGCTATAATCATCCAGCAGGAACCAATGAAGATGGGTGGCTAGCCTTAAAATTACGTGAAAAAGGATTTGGCAAATTATACGCGGTTAGAAAGAATAGCGCACTGGTATGGACAGAAGACAGGCGCATTCAAATGGATGGTGGCTTGTGGAGAGGGAGTATCAAAAGGTTACGTAGGATGTTAGGCTTTTCAACGGAAGGGCGAAATGATTTATAAATCTAATTAGTCAATCAACTTATAGTAAATCCATGAAAGCATTAGTGTGCAATAATTTTGGTCTGCCAGAAACCTTACAATATCAAACCTCGAGTATTCCTGTAGTTTCAGAAAATCAGGTATTGATTAAAGTAAAAGCTTGTGGAGTTAATTTTCCTGATAACCTGATTATTCAAAATAAATACCAATTCAAACCAGATCTCCCATTTTCACCTGGAGGCGAAGTTTCAGGAATAATTCTCGAAACAGGGATAAAAGTTAAACACTTCAAAAAGGGTGACCGAGTTCTGGCCTTATGTGGCTGGGGTGGGATGGCAGAACAGGTAATAGTTGATGCAAATCGGGTTTTCGCTTTACCTCCAGAAATAGATATGTTAACCGCTGCAGGTACTTTATATAATTACGGCACTTCTTATTATGCACTAAAAGATCGGGGGCAAATAAAAAAAAATGAGACCATTTTAATATTGGGAGCAGCGGGAGGTGTTGGCTTGGCAGCGGTAGAGTTAGCAAAATTATTAGGGGCAAATGTTATTGCTGCTGCCTCTACAAACGAAAAACTTGATATCTGCAAATCAAAAGGGGCAGATCATTTGATTAATTATTCTACGGAAGACTTAAAGAGTAAATTAAAAGAAGTCACGAATGGAAGAGGGGTTGATCTTGTGTACGACGCTGTGGGTGGAAAGTATGCAGAATCAGCACTGAGATCAATGGCCTGGAATGGAAGATATCTGATTGTAGGTTTTGCAAGTGGCGAAATTCCTCAACTTCCATTTAACCTTGCATTACTAAAGGGATGCTCCATTATTGGTGTTTTTTGGGGAAGTTTTGCAGAAAAGGAGCCCGCACAGAATTACCAAAATCTGATCGATCTTATTGAATGGATAAAAGCGGGTAAGATCAGGCAACATATCCACCAAATATATTCATTAGAAAATGGAGCAACTGCGCTAAAGGAAATGCAGGATAGAAAAGTGATAGGCAAGGCAATTATAAAAGTGGGAGATTGGGAAGAAACTTCCATCCATTCCGAAGTAATTTCAAGCTCAGAACTTGAAAATACGTTAGCCAATCCAACAGAATCAATTCCTGTATTATTTAAAAATAAATCAGATTTGGTAAACCGAATTGGAGTTAATTTGGGTACTACTGCATGGCTTAAAGTTGATCAAGAAATGATTACTCAGTTTGCTGAAGCTACACTTGATTTCCAGTGGGTACATGTTGATAAAGAGAAAGCAAAAAAATATTTGCCCGGAGGGAAAACTATTGCACACGGCTATCTTACAATGTCATTAGTTTCTCATTTTTTTTATCAGTTAATATTTATTGAGCAGGTTAACTCATTTGTAAATTATGGGATCAATAAGGCACGTTTTATCAACCCTATTTCAGAAGGTAGTGAAATTAGA
>JAYUFN010000003.1:0-7564 GCA_043738705.1 Bacteroidota bacterium | reverse complement strand
GTAAATTTACTGGATACCAAAGGTGGTTTTATTTCGGCACACTGGGATGGGAGCAACGAAACAGAAGATAAGATCAAAGAATTAGCAAAAGCAACCATACGCTGTATTCCTTTGGACAATCCTTTGGAAGATGGTAAATGTATTTTTACAGGAAACCCATCCATACAAAGGGTTTTGTTTGCAAGGGCTTATTAATTATTGAAAATTTATTGGAGGGTAACATTTTCGGTTTACTGAAATGTTACCTTTTTTTTTGTAGGATTTTATATTTACTCATTTAGTTTTACTCAATGCTATCAACGCAATCATTTCTAGACGGTCAAGTACTATTGTTTGATAAACCAATGGGGTGGACATCTTTTGATGTGGCAAATAAAATCAGAAGCCTTATCAAAGTTAAGAAAGTAGGACATGCTGGAACGCTTGACCCTCTTGCTACTGGGTTACTTATTATTTGTACTGGTAAGTTTACCAAAAAAATCAATGAGTATATGGGTATGGAAAAGGAGTATATAGGAACCTTCACCCTAGGCGCTAAAACTCCCACTTATGATTTGGAATCTGATCCGGAAGATTTTCAATTAATTGACCATCTTACCCACGATCAGATTCGATTTGCAACAAATGCTTTTGTCGGTAACATTTTACAAATGCCACCACAACATTCGGCCATCAAAAAAAATGGAGAACGTTTGTATATTTCTGCTAGGAAAGGAATTGTTATAGAGATGGAAGCAAGACCTGTTACGATACATTCTTTCAGTATCGAAAAAATAGTATTACCAATTATCCATTTTAAAGTAGTTTGTTCAACCGGGACGTATATCCGCAGTTTAGCAAATGATTTTGGAGCAGCGTTGGGAGTTGGTGGCTATATGAGTAGTTTACGAAGAACAAGAATTGGAACCTTTGAGGTGCTAAATGCTAAGACTGTTACCGAATTTGAAACCGAAATTAAATCCTTCCGAAAAAGTTTAGAAGGGGAGCCCAATGCCGAGTTGTAATGCAAAATTCGGGACTTCTAATTTATTTGGTCTAATATCTGTCCAGTTGAAATTACTAAGACTCATCCATCCATTGTTATTTAACCTTGCAGGATCTTTTACTTTGTAAGCAAAGTCCAAACGGATCAAAAAATAATTAAAATCAATTCTAATACCAGTACCCACACCTATTGCTAAAGCTTTACCAAAATTCGATAAAGAAAATTCTGAAAGGGGGTCACTCGGATTATTCTTTACGTTCCAAATATTTCCGATATCTGTATATAATGCACTTCCTAGTTTAACTCCCGCAATAGTTGCTAAATTAAATCTGTATTCTGCATTTCCTTCTATTGCCATATCGCCGTAACGATCTCGGTAAGTGCTACTTGATATACTATCATATGTAATTGAACTTCCAAGTCCCAGTTGACGCATACCCCATGCACGCATACTATATGGGCCTCCTAATGAAAATTGTTTAAAGAATGGTAATGTAGTATTGCTAGTTCCAGGGAATGATCCATAATTATAACCGTAGCCAGCAAAAAAACGATAGGCCATTTCAGATTTAGTCCATTTTTTTCTTTGCCGGTATTCTGCTTCTATTTTTATGTATCGGTAAATATTTTTTTTGAGTTCATTAAAAACTCCAAACAATAATCCGGTTTCTTCAACCCCTAGATGCAGGTAATGACTTTTACTGCTAGTGCTATTATAGATGAGATTATAAGAAAGGCTTTGACTAAAAATATTTCCTGTGTTGAAGCTGTTTCTTAAGAAAGGGTTTTTCATAAACAGCGTATCCAAACCTGGTAACGTATCTAGAGAATAGAGCTCAATATTAATTGGTTTATACAACCAAGTATTTTCGTGTCTACGGTTTGTTTTTTTCCATTCATATCCCCAGCTTCCTATTATCGATTTTAGTTTATAATATTTTTTTCTGTCTACATAAGAGGCATTGAAAGATAATAAGGTTTTTTTATTATCTACCAACTTAAGGGCTTTCCAATTTTTAAAAGGTTGGATGATTCTAGGAAATGTAAAGGTTTCTCCTG
Source organism: Bacteroidota bacterium (assembly GCA_043738705.1). Classification (GTDB taxonomy): domain Bacteria; phylum Bacteroidota; class Bacteroidia; order Chitinophagales; family Chitinophagaceae; genus Sediminibacterium. Next base: position 5,520 of record JAYUFN010000003.1, on the reverse strand, counting down.
CACTGATATTAAACGTTTGTAAAAGCTGTTGGCTGGACAATGAATTTTTTCCAATATTTAAATTAAGCTCTACGCCGGTTCTGAAATTAGTAATTGATTGTATTGCTTGTTTCCAAACATTACGGTTTCTGTAGGATAAATTTGTTGAGATTCCAAAGAGATTTCCCGAACTAATGTCGCCAGTGTTTCTACTCCCTTCGAGATCAACTGTGAAGTTTTGTTTTAATGCTGGTGTCAGAAAAAAATAGAAGTCAAGGCTATCTTTATCGCGAATAATAATTTTTCCATCAACCTGTTGCCAGGCGCCTATTTGGCCAAGTATATTCATCGATTTAAAATAAGCATCTTCATTATATTTTTCGCCGTGTAATAGATAGGTATGTTCTTTTAAAGGATTGTATTTAAACTTACCTTCTTTATACCTCATCCATACATTTCCGTAATTATTCTCCTTGAATTTTTTATCAAATATTAGGCTGTCTGAGACGTCAGTTAATTTTGTTTCTGGATAATAATAAATATTGCCAACACTATATTGAATCAATTTACTAGAATCGTAAGTAGTTCTTTTTTTAATTACAACATCCCAAGTAGGATTTAGCCTTCTACTCTTAGCAGACCTAGCGATTAGCTCTGCCTGTTTAAGTGGGTCGAGTGTTACATTGATCAGGCTTAAGTCGGTAGTATCAATTTCTGCGTAGATATCTTCTCTGGTGAACTCGTAATACCCCGTTTTTCGATAGCTATTAACTAGTCTGTTTAGTTCTTCATTGATTAATTGTTTGCTATAAGGATTTCCCTTTTTGATTAAACTGGCTTTGATTTTTTGATTAGTAATATCTTGTAAAACAGAATCATCTAATTGATAACTGATCGAATCGATTGTAATATTTTTACCTGGATCGATGTTCATCGTGGCATACACCCTTATCTGATCATTAACTGTATCAATATGGATAGAATCGTTCAGATTTGCATAGTAGTATCCTTGCGAATTTAGGTAGGCATTCATAAAGTTCTTAGAACGTAATAAGTTGGAAGAATCAAAAACAGGCGGATTCTTAATCTGATACCAAAATAATACTTTTTGTTCTTTTCTGGCTTTTAAGCTATCATCCCAGTAATTATCTAGTTCGAGTGTCAATTTTTTTTTATCATCTTTTGATTGCACTCCATTTATCTTAACCTGATTATGGTAGATGAATGCTGTATTTGGAGGATAATTTTTAACTGATGTACGATGTTCCTCAGAACAAGAAGCCATTACTAATATTGCAGTAATTCCTATTAGCCATAAAAACCTATTAACTTTAGTCTCGTTCAAATGCATATTGTATGTTAAGCAAGAATGAGCTCAAATATATTCAATCTTTGTGCCAGAAAAAACAAAGAGTACAGGAAGGCTTGTTTTTGGCAGAAGGGCCAAAGCTAGCTCAAGAGATCTTTAGTAGCGATTACCGAGTGGAAAAGTTATATGCTACTGCCGAATGGATTTCAGAAAATTCTGTAAATATTGATGTTACAGAGGTTACAGAAATGGAACTCTCTAAAATGAGCTCTTTGCAAACACCGAATGAAGTACTAATGGTGTGTCGACAAAAAATTCTTAAGGATGAGCCTGTTTTTAAAAAAACAATCAGCATTATTTTAGATGGCTTACAAGATCCAGGTAATATGGGTACCATTATACGTATTGCAGATTGGTTTGGCATTAAACAAATTATAGCGAGCGAGGATACCGTTGAGTTTTATAATCCCAAAGTAATTCAAAGTACGATGGGAAGTTTTATTCGGGTAAAATGTTGGTATCGTAATTTGAATGAAGTGCTTTCTGCTGCTAAAGTGCCTGTATACGGTGCCTTATTAAATGGCAAGTCGATTAATAAAACTACTGCTCTTAAAGAAGGTATATTGGTGATAGGGAACGAATCAAAGGGTATTAGAGAATCTGTTATGCCACTTATTTCAGAAGCAATTACAATACCTAGAATTGGTAAAGCAGAGTCGCTCAACGCAGCTGTTGCTACTGGGATTCTTTTATCGCATTTATGTGGTAAAACGGATTAGACAAACTATCTAAACTGAATTGCTTTTGTAGGTTGGATTTTTCTAATAATCAAAGTTGGAATAATTAAAGCCAGATAACACACCAAAGTTGTTGCCGCGCAAACTGCAACAACCTGCCACCAAATAATATATATTGGGGCTTCTGAAACGTAATAGGCCGATTCATCAAGCTTAATAAATCCGGTGAGTTGTTGTAACCAACAGATGCCGATTCCTATTACAAACCCAATTCCGATACCAGCAAAAGTGATAATTGTAGCATGATATAAAAATATTTTTTGAATAAACCAATCATTGGCCCCAAGGGCTTTTAGTATACCCACCATACGAGTTCTCTCCAAAATCAAAATCAACAAACAAGTTATCAAGTTGATGATAGCAACAATTGCCATTACAATAAATATTACATTTCGATTAACATCTTGAATATTCAGCCAGTCAAAAATATTCGGGTAAATTTCCCTTATGGTTCTACTCATCCATTCGGCCGGAAGTTTATCTGCCAAGTGGTTTGAAATACTATCCATTTGATGGTAGTCTTTCACAAAAACTTCATAACCCCCTGTCTCATCTGCTGCCCAGTTACTCATTCTTCGAATCAATTGCTGGTCACCTAAAACAAATAATTTATCATATTCTTCAATCCCTGTTTTATAGATCCCACACACAACTAATTTTCGATAATTCTTACTGCCATCAACACTCGAAATGAAATAAATATGTATCGTGTCGTTCAATTGAATTTTAAGTTGCCGGGCAATTTGAACTGATACCATTAGGTCTTTACTGTAACTACTATCGTTGAAATGCATCCACCTTCCTTCTTTGATAAATGGCTTTAGTTGCATGCTGTCGTATTCTTTCTCAACACCTTTTATTAAAACCCCTTCAATCTCTTTATTTTTTTCAATGATTGCTGATTTTGTAGCAAAAGTTTGAATTTGAAATACACCTGGTTCTTTACTGAGGATAGTTGCTACCTTTATATTTTTTTTGATTGGAGTTTCTTCAGCAACTAAAGATTTGTTGGGTTCAAATTTTTGTACCCGAATATGTCCCCAAAAGCTAAAAACCTTATTGGCAACAGTTTGTTGAAAACCATTAACAAATGCCAGCGTAATAATCATCGACATCACACTTAAGGCAGTGGCTGCAACCGATAAGCGAATAATAAATCTTGCAAAAGACTTTTGTTTGGTAAAAGCTATTCTTTTGGCGATATCAAATGCAAGACTCAAGGAGGATTTTTTAGGTATTCAAAACTACATCGTCACTTTGAATACAGCAAAAGCTTTTGAAGCTCTAAAGAATGTTGTAAGTTTAATGCATTATTTCTCTATATGAAAGCATTGTTTACCGGAATCCTAATCATATTTTCCTTAATTGCATTTGCCCAGCGGCTCCCTGATCGAATTTATTCTCAAACGATTAATGGAGTGAAGTTGTTTCAGTTAAATAATCAGTTTAGTCAGCCAATTCTCCAACTCAATTCTGGTGATCAATTGGAGTTACATTTTGATGACTTGTCTGCCTATCCCAAAAACTATTATTATACTTATGAATTGTGTAATTCAGATTGGACAACAGCAAATGTAAATGTCTTCGACTATCTAAAAGGATTTAATCAGAACAGGATTAGTCAATATCGTATTGCGTCGATTGCAGAAATGAAATACGTGCACTACCAAGTCTTGTTGCCTGAAAGAAACGCTGTTCCAATCAAAAGTGGCAATTATCTTTTGAAAATTTTTTTGGATGCCGATACTTCCAAACTTGCATTTACTAAGCGATTGATGGTAGTTGATAAAATGGTTTCTATAGGGGCTCAAATTCAAGTGCCCTATGATATTCAGATATCTCGCACTTATCAAAAATTGCAATTCTCGATCGAAACCAAAGAATTGAATTTGGTGAGTCCCCAACAAGTTAAAGTAGTAGTAATTCAGAATAATCGTTGGGATGATGCAGTTGTGGATAAACAGCCAGTGTTTATTCGAGGAAATATTTTGGAATACAATGGGGAGCTCGACTATATTTTTCCTGCTGGAAAAGAATTCCGATGGGCTGATTTACAAAGCTTCCGATTTGAATCGGATAGGATTGCAGGTGTTGATAGAACAAGAGAACCGAACATTATTTTTTTAAAACCAGATATGGCAAGGAATAGTTTTGCTTATATCAACTTTCAAGATAGGAATGGTTATACCGAGATCAATTCTAGCGAGTCGGTGAATCCATGGTGGCAAAGCGATTATGCATGGGTACACTTTAGTTTTGTGCCTCCGAATAAACAGGCACTGAAAGATCAATCAATTCATCTGATTGGAGAGTTAACAGGCAATCAGATCAGCGATAGCTCTATCATGAAATTTGATGCTATAGAAGGAGCATATACCAAAAATCTTTTATTAAAACAGGGTTATTATAGTTATGAATATGGAATGAAAGACAATCATAATCCAACATTACCGACAGATATGTCGTACACGGAAGGTAACTTTTGGGAAACCGAAAACGATTATACCATATTCGTTTATTACCGTTCTTTAAGTGGAAGACATGATGAATTAGTTGGAATTGCTCAGATCAATTCGAGGCTAGGGCGATAGATCGGTAAAGGCTTTTGGATCTTTACAGCATTTGATTTTAAAGATTGGATTAAAAAAAATCAAAAAATTAATTCTCAAACCTTACTTTTGCGCCGGCAGGTCTTACACGACCAGCTCCTGCTGAAACTCCCCAGAGTAGGAATACAGCAAGGATAGGCGGTTGAGCGGTGCGATGTGAGTAGCCTGCCATTTTTTATTTTTTCGCAGAAGGGATTTAAACTTCTGCGATTTGCTTAGTGAGAGCAAGCTGAACTGCGCTTGTTTAGCTGAACTTTTTTTAGTTGTAAAAACTAGTTCTCTGGTTCGTCCTGCCAGAATGAATTAAAAAAATAAATACCATGAAATTTTTTATTGACACCGGTAATTTAGCACAGATTAAAGAAGCCAATGATTTGGGTATTTTAGATGGGGTTACTACTAACCCTTCTTTAATGGCTAAAGAAGGAGTGAAGGGCGAAGAAGCTATTGCGCAACATTATAAAGCAATTTGTGAATTGGTTGATGGGGATATTAGTGCTGAAGTACTTTCTACCGACTTTGCAACGATGGTGGAAGAAGGAAAGAAACTTGCAGCGATTCATCCAAATATTGTTGTAAAAGTTCCTATGATTAAAGATGGTATTAAAGCTATCAAATGGTTTACTGATCACGGAATTCGCACAAATTGTACTTTGGTATTTTCAGCTGGGCAGGCAATTCTTGCTGCAAAAGCGGGGGCTAGTTATGTATCTCCATTTATTGGCCGTATTGACGATAGTGGTTGGGATGGAATGGAATTGATAGGTCAGATGCGTCACATTTATGATATTCAGGGATACAAAACAGAAATCCTTGCTGCATCTAT
>JAYUFN010000002.1:0-7568 GCA_043738705.1 Bacteroidota bacterium | reverse complement strand
ATCTACCCAAAAAACGCAGGAGTGGATGGCGGAGTGGATCTACTTAGAAAACGAAGATGTTCTACTTAAAAAACGCAGACTACCATTTTAATTTGTCGAGCGGACTTTCGATTCTTCCAATGTCTCTTTTGCTTACATGCGTGTAGCGCATCGTGGTTTTAATACTGTTATGCCCAAGTAATTCTTGTATCATCCGAATATCAGTTCCTCCTTCCATTAAATGCGTTGCATAACTATGTCGTAACATATGAATGCCTCCTTTCTTATGTATGCCCACCGCAAACTTTGCATCTTGTAATATTTGTTGCGCACTTCTTACACTGTACTGCCCACCTTGCGGGTTTTCGAAGATCCATTCTTTGGGATGATATGCCAGATAATATTCACGTAAAGTTTCTAATAATACTTTCGATAAGGGTACCATCCGATCTTTCTTTCCCTTTGCTCCATGTATATGAATCATCATACGCTTGCTATCAATATCTACCAATCTTAATCCAATGATCTCACTTACCCTCAAACCGCCGGCATATCCTGCCATCAAAATACTTTTGTGTTTCAAATTGGTCATTCGCTGTATCATCTCCAAAACTTCTTCTTCCGCCAATACCGAAGGTAACTTCCAAGGTTTTTTGGGCCGAGGCAAATCATAAAATTCAATGCCCCGCCCTAATAACTTTTCAAAATAAAATTTAATCGCATTCACAGTGGTATGCACTTTTGTTTCACTGCATCCTTTTTTTTCCAATAACCACAATAAGTAGGACAAGATCTGTGGCTTTGTTATATCCGCCACATTACGCTTGCCTAATAATCGTAACAATTGATGAAATTCGTTACAATAATTTCGAATGGTATTGGGACTATATCCTTTTAAAATCAAGAGGTCTCGATATTGTGCAAATGCCTTTAGATTTTCTTCCTCTAATGGATACTGTAAAATGATTTTCGCACTGGCACTCGTCAGCTTTTGTGTTGTAACTGGGATGATGGTTTTTCGCTGCTCTAAATATTTTTTTAATTCCTCTGTTTCTAATATGGCAGTTCCTTCAAATGCTTTTTTGATCAATTCATAAGAACTTCTATCACAAGAAATATACCAATTGCCTTTTTGATCGTTCCATCGAATCCCCTTAATTCTCTTCGCAATTTCATTGAACGAAACGCCTTTTTTAAATACCAAACCAATGCACTCAAATCCCTTATAAAAATATGGACGAAGCAAAATAATAGGCAAGCTTTGCATTCTAACTTTTGAATTGCCAATATGCTACTTTTTGAAGCTAAATACAATAAACTAAAATGATTTTATTATTGATGTGAGTCTATTTATAATCCATAATCCTCATCACCCGATCGCAGAAATTAAATTCCTGCTCATCATTACTGCTCACTACAATTAATTTATTAGCGCAGTAATTTTTTATAAGCGAATGATACAACGCATAACCCGTTGCATCAAGGTTGGTGCAGGGCTCGTCTAATAATAATAATGGGGTATCTGAAAAAATAGCTTGCGCCAGTTTAATTCTTTGCTTCATGCCACTACTAAAATATCGAATCTGTTTGCCTACCGCTTTTTCTAATCCAATGATATTTAAAATTTCATCAATGGGTACAGATGCAATCAAGGGCTTAAACTGTGAGTGAAATTCGAGAAATTCTTTGGCTGTCATTTCTTCGATCAACTCTAAATAAGGTGCAGCAATGGCAAGCTGCTTATAAAGCTGTTCCGTATCTATCGGTTGCGCTTGCTGATCGTTCCAAACAATCGAACCCTCACTCAATTGCATACTCCCTGCAATGGCTTGCAACAAAGTACTCTTACCACTTCCATTTGGACCAGTAATGGCATACGACTTTCCAATTTCTAATTCATAGTAGCAATGCCTATAAATCCATTCGCGATTAAATCGCTTGCCGGCATCGGTTAAAATAATGTTTCCCAATTTTGTAATGGGCGCTATAGAATAACTGGAGACAGTTGTCATATTAATCTTCGTCGTTCGCACCTTTTACAAAGCGCTTAATAATACCCCTTCCACTATCGCGAATAAAAGTTACAATCTCATCGCGCTCATCGGTTGCAGGTAATTCTTCTTCAATATATTCTAATGCCTGTGAGGTATTAAACCCTTTATTGTAAATGGTTCGATATACATCTAGAATATGGTTGATCTGGTCTAAAGGAAAACCTCGCCTTTTTAAGCCTACACTATTTACCCCACCATAACTCAACGGATTACGAACCGCTTTGATATAAGGTGGTACATCTTTGCTCACCAAACTTCCTCCGGCAACAAAAGCATGCTGTCCAATTTGTACAAACTGGTGCACGGCACTTACTCCTCCAACAACGGCCCAATCGCCCATCGTTACATGCCCTGCAACTTGAACGCTATTTGCAAGAATGCAATGATCGCCAATAATACAATCGTGTGCTAAATGCGTATAGGCCATGATGAGGCAGTTACTGCCAACCTTGGTTTTACCGCGGTCTTCCGTACCTCGGTTAATGGTAACAAATTCACGGATGGTAGTATTGTCGCCAACCTCAACTGTTGTCTTCTCACCACTAAATTTCAGGTCCTGTGGAATGGCCCCAATAACTGCACCTGGAAATATGCGACAGTTTTTCCCAATGCGGGTTCCATCCATGATGGTAACGTTACTGCCTATCCAAGTACCTTCGCCAATTTTCACATCCCCATGTATCACAGTAAAGGGATCGATCTTAACATTGGGAGCAATCCTAGCATTTGGATCGATGTAAGTGTAGGGATGCGTCATCCTTGTTTTCGGTTTTGATGTTATTAGTGCGTCCATAGTACCATGGACTCTAAAAAAGATGCCAAAGTTATCATGAACTTTGCAAATTTATGTTTATTGGCATTTCGTTAAGATTTAACTTCGTTTTACTACCTGCGCTACTAAATCGGCCTCTGTTGCCACTTTGCCTCCCACATACACCGTTCCCCTCATTTCACAAATCCCCCTTCTAATTGGAGCTATTAGCTCCATCTTCAAAATCATGGTATCGCCCGGCACCACTTTCATCTTGAACTTACAATTATCAATCTTCAAAAAATAGGTATCGTAAATACCCTCAGGCATCGAATTAATACAAAGAATGCCACCAGTTTGTGCTAAAGCTTCGATCTGTATAACGCCTGGCATTACTGGGTTTCCGGGAAAATGCCCCTGAAAAAAGTATTCACTAAACGTAACATTTTTGATGCCAACAATATAAGTGTCGTTAAGCTCAATGATCTTGTCAACGAATAAAAAAGGATGGCGATGCGGCAAAGTTTTTTCGATCTTTTCCAAAGTATATACAGGAGGAATGGTTGGATCATAGATCGGCACATTCTTTACATGCTTATTCCGCTTAATATATTGCTTAATCTTTTTTGCAAAGTCTACATTTGTGCTGTGCCCCGGTCGGTTTGCGATGATTCTTGCCTTGATCGGATACCCAATTAATGCTAAATCTCCAACCACATCCAAGAGCTTATGACGTGCTGGCTCATTGGGGAAACGTAATTCCAAATTATTTAAATAGCCTTCGCTCTTCACTTCTATTTTTTCTCTTTTGAATACTTTTGCAAGACGAGTCATTTCTTCGTTGGTAACTGCTTTGTCAACTACTACGATTGCATTGTTGATATCGCCCCCCTTTATCAAATCATTGTCCAGTAGAGCTTCCAGCTCGTGCAAGAAACAAAAAGTGCGACAGGGTGCTATTTCGACCTTAAAATCACGGATGGATTTTAAACCGGCGTGCTGGGTACCTAAAACTGGACTATTAAAATCGATGAGCGTGGTGATTTGATATTCCATTGCGGGCAATGCCACCATTTCAACACGCTTTTCCTCGTCGTAGTGAAAAATATTTTCGTCGATGCTATACCATGCTTTTGCTGCCTCCTGCTCTAATACGCCAATATCTTCAATCAATTCAATAAAAGGAGTGGAACTGCCGTCCATGATTGGGATTTCGGGACCATTTAGTTCAATCAATACATTGTCTACACCCATACCAACCATTGCTGCCAAAACGTGCTCAACAGTACTTACTTTAGCATCACCTAACTGTAATGTGGTGCCTCTGCTGGTATCGGTAACCAGATCGCAATCGGCTTTGATGATGGGTTGATTCGGTAGATCGATGCGTTGAAACTGAATGCCAAAACCTGGGTTAGCAGGTCGCATAGTCATATCTACCAACACGCCTGTATGTAAACCGGTACCACTAATACTAATGGCCCCATTCAGTGTATGTTGTTTGTCGGGATTGAAATTGATATCCATATTTTATAATGTGTTTAGGTAGCCAGCAATGGAAGCCTTTAGTGACTTTACTTGCGTCGCACACTTGAACTTTCGATTAAATCTGAGCGCACAAAAATACAATTAAAACTGCTTATTCCTTGTGCATTGAAGGGTTACTTCCGTTTAGCATTTGCTGTATGGTCTTTTCTAACTCCTTGATTCGCTTTTCCATTTCGGGCAAACTCCTTGTCAGTGCTTGAATTCGTAAGGAGCTTGAAAAGTCGGACGCGGGAGTTCCATTATGAGAACGGTTGGGGATTTTTATACTTTTTGTAACACCTGCCTGACCCGCAATCTTGCTTCCATCAGCAATATAGATATGTCCGGCAGTACCTACCTGACCCCCAATCATAACACCATTACCTATCTTGGCGCTACCACTAATCCCTGCTTGTGCAGCAATTACGGTATTTGATCCAACCTCAACATTATGTGCGATTTGTATCAAGTTATCGAGTTTGGAACCTTTTTGAATAACGGTGGAGCCCATCGTAGCCCTATCGATGGTAGTATTAGAGCCAATTTCTACATCATCTTGAATAATTACGTTACCAATTTGAGGAATTTTTTGATAGCTTCCATCGGATTGTGGCGCAAAGCCAAAACCATCTCCCCCAATCACAGTGCCTGCGTGTATAATAACCCTTCTGCCAAGAATACATTCATGATAAATTTTTACACCAGCATGCAAAATGCATCCGTCGCCAATAACCGACCCATCCCCAATCACCACACCAGGATATAGTTTTACTTGGTTGCCGATTTGTACATTTTCACCTATATGGCAAAATGCAGCTATAAAAATGCCTTCTCCCAATTTGGCTGTTTTAGCAATATAACTGGGTTCCTGTATGCCTACTAATTGTTGTGTGATGATCTGCTGATACTTCGAAAGCAATACGGCAAAAGCAGAATAAGCGTCAGGAACACGGATCAAAGTTGATGATACCGGTTGCCTTATTTCCTGCGTCTCGTTAATAATAATCACTGAAGCACCGGTTTGATAAAGCCATTCTTCATACTTGGGATTGGATAGAAAAGCCAACTGACCTGCAACGGCTTCCTCTATCTTTCCAAAACTTGCAACAGATGCAGCGGCATCTCCCTCTACTCTGCCATTGATCATTAAAGCTATTTGTGCGGCTGTAAATTGCATACAATTAATTTGTTTCAAGCTGTCTAAAAACTAAGACAATAAACAAATGTAAAATTTTTTGACTGGTGCGGAAAGGTTTTGCTGGATTAATGCATTATCAATCATAGAGATGTCTTTTACCATCCCATCTTTAAATAAGATATTGATTCTTTCGTCGATTGTTTGATATAGGGTATTACTTGCTTCTCCTGTGAAACACAAATACCTTACATCTTCTGGATGAATCTTAAAATCACGGATCGCCTCTTTTTGTTTTTCCTCGATAAAGAGTTGTTCAAATTCTTCGGATTGTATCCTAGACCTGTATAATTTACGGTTAAGAAGTCTGTTGCATAAAATCTGTAAGATACTATCTGGGTGCTTGCTCCAAATCTTTACGGCGTGCATGACATCGTGGTCGTCGAGCGAGCAAAATTTCTTCAAAGCCTCGGTATTCATCTCCCCATCAAAATCGCCTAGAAAAAAATCTAATGCAGAATGAGTCTCAAGCAAAGCATCGGCTTTATTATAAATTTCTCGAACCCGTTCCAATATTTTGACGAGCATTTTTTCTGCGGCCAGCACTGTCTTGTGTAGGTAAACCTGCCAGTACATTTGTCGGCGGGCAACTAAAAATTTTTCTACACTGTAAATTCCTTTTTCTTCTACCATCAACTGCCCGCGATGGACTACTAGCATTTTTAGAATCCGGTCGTATCCAATAACTCCTTCACTTACTCCCGAAAAAAAACTATCACGACTCAAATAATCCATCCGATCCATATCGAGCTGGCCGCTGATCAATTGGTGCAAAAAGGGTTTGGGATATTGATTTGTAAATATTTGGATAGCAAGATCCAGTTCTCCTTTCAGATCTGCATTCATCTCTTGCATGATTCTGATTGATAGTTGCTCGTGATGAACTCCTTGAACCAAAACTTGCTCCAATGCATGCGAATAAGGACCGTGCCCGATATCGTGCAATAATATTGCCGCTTTTACAGCCACTGCCTCGGCATCTGTAATTTCTACACCTTTTGCGCGAAGTTCCATTACGGCACTACACATTAAATGATAAGCGCCTAATGAATGTAAAAGTCTGGTATGTACCGCACCGGGATACACCAATTGTGCTAAAGCCATTTGGTGTATGCGTCGAAGACGCTGGTAATAAGGGTGGGCAATGATGGCAAAAATTAACGGGTGATCGATGGTTATAAAGCCATAAACCGGGTCGTTGATAATTTTTCTTTTAATTTGATTCATGCTGATTCTGAATTGGATGATCAACTGATAGCAGTTCACGAAAATACAAATACCCCAACAATTCAACAGCTTCAATTGAATAAGCTTGTTAAAATGGGTGATTTAACCCTGATTTGTGCCTGTTACTTCAGCGAATTTTTAATTGGTATAAAAATTGTGAAGGCTTTAAGGTTCTTAATAGCACTTGATCTATAAATTTGAATATGTCTGTAGCAAAAATTCTTTGGGTAGATGACGAAATCGAAAGCCTTCAATCGCAGAAACTATTTCTGGAACAAAAGGGCTACGAAATAATTACACTCACTAATGGGTACGATGCCCTTGAGTATGTTAAAGCCAATTATGTAGATGTTGTTTTAATGGATGAATCGATGCCAGGTATATCAGGCCTAGAAACACTTGCCCGGATCAAAGCGATTAATCGCCAATTGCCAATTGTACTCATTACCAAAAACGAGACTGAAAATCTGATGGATGAAGCCATTGGTAGTCAAATCAGCGATTACCTGATCAAACCGGTAAATCCGAATCAGGTTTGGTTGAGTTTAAAAAAAATCATTGATAATAAACGTTTAGTAGCCGAAAAAACCACTACTTCCTATCAGCAGAATTTTAGGGAATTATTTATGGCCTTGAGCGATAATCCCAATCATTATGAATGGATGGAAATCTACAAGCGACTAGTTCATTGGGAGCTTGAAATGGAGAAGAGCGATAGCCCTGAAATGCAAGAAGTTTTTAATGCGCAGAAACAGGAAGCAAATACAGAGTTTTTTAAATTTGTTAGCAAAAATTATGCTTCATGGGTGAACCCAAAAAGTAGTGATGCGCCCAT
>JAYUFN010000001.1:0-2743 GCA_043738705.1 Bacteroidota bacterium | reverse complement strand
GATTACTCCTTTAGAATGGGACCAAGCTGAAAGGAAAAAGCCTAGAACGCTCGATGATCATTTAGATTCATTTTGCAAAAAATTTATAACCAAATGGGGGAAAAGTAATTGTTTTATTGATACACATTTACTGAATTGGAATAATGATGATAACACTTTTAAAATTGAATACGTATTTGATAAATTATCATCAAATAGACTTTCTCCTATACCGATAGCACATTTAAAATCATCTGATAAGTTTATCACGTCATTTAATAACGTGACCCAAAAAGATTTAATGACTGAAATAGGGTTAAGGGTAAATCCAAATGATGTAACCGATCCTGAATTTAAAGAGAATGTTACACAGCTTTTTGAAAAAGTAGATTACAACGCTAAAGACTGCCATCTCATTTTTGATCTTGTAGATTCAAACTTTTCTGAAGTTGATGATATTGCTGATAGCATCGTTGCTATTTTAGAAGATTTTCCTTTTCTAGCAGATTGGAAATCTTTCACAATTGTCGGAACGGCATTTCCTGCTTCGAGATCAATTAAGGAAGGAATCGCACTTTACCCAAGAAATGATTGGAAATTTTATAAAGTACTACTAACGAAGTTGGCAACAAAGAGTTATGCACGGCCCATAAACTATGGTGATTATAGCGTAGTTAATCCTGAGTATTTTGAATTCAACCCTAAAATAATGAAATCGAGTGCGAATATTCGGTATACGCACAATGACCATTGGATAGTTTCAAAAGGAAAAGCATTAGCTAAAGCGGCTGATTATTTACAATATAAGAAATTGGCCACTAGTGTGTTTAATTCGGGATATTTTCTCGGAGAACCTTTTTCAAATGGCGATACCCATTTAGCAAGAGTAGTACGTGGGCAGGAAAAACCTGGCGCTCCCAGTATTTGGAATTGGGTAGGTAATAATCATCATTTTACGAAAGTGATAAAGGATATTTTCTCGTAAAAAAATTCCGGCAGAAATCTCACCTTCTGCCGGATAGTGTAATAGACCATGCACTCTAAATGTTGGTTATTTTCTAAGACATAATCTATAATACCATGTCAAACACAACAAAAAAAGTAGTTTACATAAGTGCTGTAACTGGTCAATACGTACCTAAGCCTTATGCTGCTACCCACCCAAACACAACCGTTAGAATGGTTGTAAAAAAAGGGTAACAAGGTAGTCGTCGTTATTCAAGCCCGTTCCTACCGGAACGGGCTATTTTAAAAACTCTCTATCATTTTCTCCAACCCTCCCTTTTCTTCATAAAATCCATTACTATTTTACTAAGTTTTTTTGGCGGGCATTTCGATGAAATTATTTCATAAATCTCCTGACGATTAGTATTACTTTTCAAATTGCAGTTGAAAATTGTATTTGCAACTGCTAGCGCTTCGTCTTTCCAAAGTAATTGCGCAATTGAGAATGAATCTTGTGAAGGATTCATTTTTGCTTTTCTGTTGTATTTGAAAGTGTGGTTCTCGGAATTTGATGATTGGATCAAATAAATTCCCCACCAGTCAGGAATTATTGCCTTTGCTTTTTTTAAATGTTTTTCTGCCAGAATTACGAAAGCTCTATCAAATATTTGACTGTAACTATTTACTTGAGAAGCCAGCCTTGTAAGGCTGTCTTTTTCAGTTTTAATTTCGTAGCCAATCATTTTTCCATTTAGAACTGCGATATCTGCCCGAGATTCACCATTTTTGAGACCCAGTTCATTCAAAATAATTGTACCGACACATGAATGAGCTTCTCGAAGAATGCTTTTATGAAATGCAACTCTAATTTGGCTATCGCTCATTGTAATATATTATCGCTTTTTAATTACTGTTAAGGTAAAATTTTATCAACTCATGTGCAGTATATATGTAAATTTTATACCACACCAAATGCTCAATCTATTATCTACAACTTACAATTTTTTGCGAAATTAACAACAATAACTTAATTATTAGGCAGGATTGCCAAACCAAAGTTAATGTTGCATATTTAATTTAAACATTATTTTTCTTGTTTTAACCGCTCCACCTCCTCCCCAATCAACCGCTTCACTTCCATCTTAACCTGGTAGTAATTATCCATCACCTGCTGTTGGGTAACATTAGATACCACAGGAATCTCTTTGTAAAGGCTCACTTCTTTATTCAGTTTATCCGTATCATTAATAATCTCAGAATGAAACATCTTCAGCTTGATTTTTTCATCAGGGTTATCAGCAACAAGGCCGACAAATTCGCCGGAAGAAAGAGCTGCAATTTTGGAAGCTGGTATGGCGCTGTCCAGTTGCTTGGAGTGGCTGATGGAAGTGTCGGTACGGTTTACGGAAACACTCTGCCTGTCCTGCATTATTTTTCCAAAACGTTCCGATAGCAGTTTGGAAGTTTCTCCCATCACCTGGCCGCTGATGATGTTACCGGTGATATTTACAATCACATCGGCCTGCTCTTTTCCATAATCCTTTTTTAACTGGCTAAAATCCTGCATGGCTAAAGTGGTTGCTACTTTGTTACTTCTTGCCGTAGCAATCAGGCTATCCATATTGTTGAAATAGATGGTTGGAAATTCATCAAAAACCAAACTGCATTTCAGCATCCCCTTTTTATTTACCTGCCTTACCAATCTGGAAATATACAATGATAAAACTGCGCCGTAGATTTGTTGCTTCTCTGGGTTATTACCTACGCAAACAATTTTAGGATGCTTTGGGTTGTTGATGTCTAATGTGAAATCGTTGCC